>NZ_JBSGAH010000019.1:0-113701 GCF_053600675.1 Streptomyces sp. NPDC005004 | reverse complement strand
GTCCGCCGCGGGGCGCCATGCACGCACTCTCGCCGCGCCGGCCCCAGGCCCCGGTACGTCCAGTACGGGGGCCTGGGGCCGACACGCCGAGAGCACGCACCTGACGCCGCGCGGCCGCCCTCGGGCGACGACGGGAATGGTCAGACAGGCCCTAGCGCAGCGTCCATTTCTGGTTGGCGGCTCCGGTGCAGGACCAGATCTGGGCCCTGGCCCCGTTCGCCGAGGAGTTGTCCGTGACGTCCAGGCACTTGTCCGCCGCCGTGTTGACGACGTCGCCGGTGGAGGCGTTGTAGGACCACTGCTGGGCGCCGGTGCCGTTGCAGTCGTAGAGCTGGACCTTGGCGCCGTTCGCGGTGGAGGCCGAGGTGACGTCGAGGCACTTGCCGAGGGCGCGGACCGAGCCGTCGGCGCTGACCGTCCACTGCTGGGCGGTGCTGCCGTTGCAGTCGTAGAGCTGGACGGCGGTGCCGTTGGCGGACGAACCGCCCGCCACGTCCAGGCACTTGCCCGCGAGACCGGCGAAGGCGCCGGTGCGTGCGCCGTCCCCGGACGGGGTGCCGGACCAGGTGAAGGTGGCGGAGGTGCGGGCCGGGAGAGAGTAAGTGGCGTGCTGGCCGCCCCAGTTGATGGTCACCGGCTTGGCCGAGGAGCCGCCGTTGTAGGCGATCAGGGCCTTGCTGCCGTCGGGGTTGCGCCAGGCCACGTTGGGCACGGCGGAGGAGGCCGTCGAGGCGATGCGCTGGGCGCCGGGGCGGACGAACTTGGTGAGGTGGCCCATGTCGTAGTACTCGACGGTGTAGTCCACGCTCCCGCTGCGGCTGTCGCCGTCGTGCACGGTGATCAGGCCGGTGCAGGTGCCGCAACCGCCGTTGTGCGGGCCCATGTTCTGGTCCACCGCGAGAGACCACTTGGTCACCGACTTCGCCCAGTTGCGGGTGTAGTCGATGATGTTGGACATGTCCTCGCGCTGCTGGTCGGCGATCCAGGTGCCGCCGGAGTGCTCGGTGGCGAAGGCGTCCAGGTCCGGGTACTGGTCGTGCACGGTCGTCTGCTTGGCGACGTCGCCGCCGTAGCCGTGCCAGGCGATCCCGCCGAAGTTGGGGTGGCTGCGCACCGCCGCGTCGTCCACGGTCTGGGCGGCGTAGGAGTCGTAGGAGTCCCAGTTCCAGTCGTGCGCGAGGACCTTGGTGGACAGGCCCGCCTGCTGGAGCCTGGGCAGCAGCTCGCTCTTGGTGAAGTAGGCCAGACCGCCGGCGTTCCAGCTCATCGAGGGGTAGCCCGAGCAGCAGGTCGGCTCGTTCTGGGCGGTGACGTAGGAGACGTTCACGCCCTGATCGCGGTACGCCTGGAGGTACTTGACGAAGTACGACGCGTAGGCGCCGTAGTCCTCCGCCTTCAGCCAGCCTCCGTTGAGCGAGCCGCTGTCCTTCATCCAGGCCGGGGCCGTCCAGGGGGAGGCCATGACGGTGAGGGACGGGTTGAGCTGGAGCGCCTGCCGGGTGAGCGGGGCGACGTCCGCGAGGTCGTGGGCGATCGAGAACTTCGCGAGCGAGGGGTCGGTCTGCCCGGCCGGCACGTCGTCGTAGGTGTAGCCGGAGCGGGCCAGGTCGGAGGCGCCCATCGGGTTGCGCAGGAACGACAGGCCGATGCCGTCCGTGGGGGAGAACAGCTTGCGCATGGTCGCGTCGCGGGTGGACTGGGAGAGCGCGCCGCTGCTGTTCATCAGCCAGGCGGCGGTGTCGGTGAAGGACGCGCCGCCGCCGGTGAAGGTCTGGTAGCGGGTGCCCTCGTCGACGGTGATGTTCTCGCCCGAGCCGCCGGTGCCCGACGAGAAGGCGAACGGCGCCTGTTGCTGGAGCCCGCGGGTGACATGGCGCCCGCCGGAGTCGTCGGTGGTGGTGAGCCAGGCCGTCACCGGCTCGCCCGCCGCGTGCGCGGCGGGGACGGCGAGGGTGCCGAGCCCGGCGGTCAGCAGCGCGGCCAGCAGCAGCCGGACCGGGCGCAGGGGTGGTCTCATGGTGCGCCGCCCTTCGAAGAGGTGGGGGGAGGTGGGGAACAGCGGCGTGCGAGGCGTGAGTAAATGACGGCTTGCATCGTCCGTCAAGGGGTCGCGTATTCAGAAGGCGAACGCACAACACCCCTGCTCCACACATGAGTCGACGGTGTACCACTTCCGGCGTGAAGCCTTGACGACTCCCTGGGGCGCCAGTTGACTCACGCCGTGAGTTAAGTCATGAGTGAACCGTGAGCCAAGGGAAGGTCCATGCGCAGAACCGCCCTGCTCGTCTCCGCCGCCCTGCTGACCGCGGCACTTCCGCTGACCGCGGCAGCCACCGCCTCCGGTGCCGCCGACCCGCCACCTCTCTCCGTCGACCGCTTCGAGGGCGAGGTCCCCTTCGCCGCCCAGCCCGCCGAGGGCATCTTCACCTGGGGCGGCGACAGCGACGACCCGCCCGCCCTGGAACTGGCCGCGCGCGCCGACGCCCCCGAAGGCGCCAAGGTCCTCTCCGGCGGCTACGACATCAGCGGCTACGGCGGCTTCACCCACGACTACGCCGCCGCGGGCCCCGCCCACGACTGGTCGGCGCACCGGGGCATCCGCTTCTGGTGGGACGGCCAGGACAACGGCAAGAAGATCGCCTTCGAGATCAAGGACGGAGGCGCGAACGGCGAGGCGTCCGAGCTGTGGACGACCTCCTTCACCGACGACTTCTCCGGCTGGAAGCAGGTCGAGCTGCCCTTCGGCGCGTTCACCTATCGCACCGACTACCAGCCCGTCGGCGGCATCGACCACGTCCTCGGCCTCACCGAGATGTGGGGCTACGCCGTCACGCTCCCCACCGGCGTCAAGGGCCGCTTCGCCATGGACGGCGTCGAGCTCTACGGTGCCGCCGACCCCGCGCTGCACGCCTCGGTCACCACGGACGCGGCCGTCCACCCGGTCCGCGAGGGCGGCACCGCCTCCGTCCGCGTCACCGTCTCCACCACGGGCGAGAAGCCGCTCACCGATCCGGTGACCGTCGCCTACACCACCGCGGGCGGCACCGCCCGCCCCGGCACGGACTACAAGCCGGTCGACGGCTCCCTCACCTTCCCGGCCGGCACCCCCTCCGGCAGTTCGCGGACCGTCGAGGTGACCACCCTGAAGGACCGCGGCGCCGAGCCCGCCGAGACGATCCCGCTCAAGCTCACGGTGACCGGTGCCAAGGCCCCCGCCGAGAACCCGCAGATCGTCATCGACGCCCACGGACTGCCGTACCTGGACAAGAAGCTGCCCGTGCGCAAGCGGGTGGCCGACCTGCTGGGGCGGATGTCGCTCGCGGAGAAGACCGGCCAGATGACCCAGGCCGAGCGCGGCGCCGTCAGCGACCCGGCCGACATCGCGTCCTACGACCTCGGCTCGCTGCTCTCCGGCGGCGGCTCCACGCCCACCCCCAACACCCCCGCGGCGTGGGCGAAGATGATCGACGGCTTCCAGCTGCGCGCCCGGGCGACGCGGTTCCAGATCCCGCTGATCTACGGCGTGGACGCGGTGCACGGCCACAACAACCTCGTCGGCGCCACGATCATGCCGCACAACATCGGCATCGGTGCCACCCGGGACCCCCGACTCGCCCAGCGGACAGGGGCGGTGACCGCCGCCGAGGTCCGCGCCACCGGCATCCCCTGGGACTTCGCGCCCTGCCTGTGCGTGACCCGCGACGAACGCTGGGGCCGCTCCTACGAGTCCTTCGGTGAGGACCCGGCGCTGGTCGAGTCCCTGGAGACGGTGATCCAGGGCCTCCAGGGCCGCGCCGACGGCCGCGACCTCGCCCGCCCCGACAAGGTCCTCGCCACCGCCAAGCACTTCGTCGGCGACGGCGGCACCGCCTACGGCTCCTCCACCACCGGCACCTACACGATCGACCAGGGCGTCACCAAGGTCACCCGCCGGCAGTTGGAGGCCGTCCACCTCGCGCCGTACCAGGACGCCGTGGACCGGGGGATCGGCACCGTCATGCCGTCGTACTCCTCGCTCGACGTCATCGGCGACGGACGCGGCCCGGTGAAGATGCACGCCCGCGCGGACATGATCAACGGCGTGCTCAAGGGCCGCATGGGCTTCGACGGCTTCGTGATCAGTGACTGGAACGCCATCGACCAGCTGCCCGGCGACTACGCCGCGCACGTGCGCGCCTCGGTGAACGCGGGCGTCGACATGATGATGGTCCCCTACACCTACAAGGACTTCACCGCGGCCCTGACCGCCGAGGTGAAGGCCGGACGCGTCACCGAGCGGCGTATCGACGACGCGGTCTCCCGCATCCTCACCCAGAAGTTCCGCCTCGGCCTCTTCGAGCACCCCTACGCGAACACCTCGGGCGCGTCCGCCATCGGCTCCCCGGCGCACCGCGCCGTCGCCCGCCAGGCCGCCGCCGAGTCCCAGGTGCTGCTGAAGAACAGTGGCGGACTGCTGCCGCTGAAGAAGAGCCAGAAGGTGTACGTCGCCGGGTCCAACGCCGACGACATCGGCAACCAGACCGGCGGCTGGACCGTCACCTGGCAGGGCTCCTCCGGCGACATCGTCCCCGGCACCACCATCCTCCAGGGGATGCGGAAGGCGGGCGGCGACGTCACCTGGTCCAAGGACGCCTCCGCTCCGACCAAGGGCTACGACGTGGGCGTGGTCGTCGTCGGGGAGACCCCCTACGCCGAGGGCGTGGGTGACGTGGGCAACGGACACAGCCTCCAGTTGTCCGCCGCCGACCGGGCCGCCGTCGACAAGGTGTGCGCGGCCATGAAGTGCGCGGTGCTGATCGTCTCCGGACGCCCGCAGCTCGTCGGAGACCGGCTGGGCGAGATCAGTGCCCTGGTCGCCTCCTGGCTGCCCGGCACCGAGGGAGACGGCGTGGCCGACGTGCTCTACGGCAAGCGGGCCTTCACCGGCCGGCTCCCGGTCACCTGGCCGAGGTCCGAGGCGCAATTGCCGATCAACGTCGGCGACACGTCGTACGACCCGCAGTACCCCTTCGGCTGGGGTCTGACCACCCGCACCACGGTGTCCAAGGGCGGCGCGGCGGAGCTGAAGGCGCTCGGCGCGGCGGCGGAACGGGCCGGACGGGCGCACGACGGCACGACCGGACGGGCGCTGGTCACCAAGGCCCGGCTGATCGTCCAGGACAAGGTGGGACAGCGGATCACGGCGGCGGTGGCGAAGCCCTTCGCCGAGGCCGACCACGCCCTGCTGACCGGGAACTACGCGCTGGCGCTGCGCAAGTTGGCGGAGGCTTATCGGGCAGCCTGATTCACCCGAACCAGCGATCCGCACACCTGACCGAAAAGGGGAGGCTTCGGGTAGCGTCGAAGGATGAAGGCCGTCCTGCCGACCCGAAGCCTCCCCGCGCTGCTCCTTGCCGCGCTGGCCCTGGCTTTCACGACCGTGTTCGCCCCCGCCGCGAGCGCGGACACCAGCGTCTCCACCATCGGCCGGGCGCTGCGCGAGAATCCGGTCTACGTCGACCCGGCCGCCTCCGGACAGCTCTCCCGCGCCGACGCCGACGCGCTGTCCAAGCGGATCAAGGACGCCGGAAAACCGGTGTTCGTGGTGGTCCTGCCAGACGGGTACCGCACCAAGAACCTGTTCTCCGACCTGCGCACCGCCACCGGGATCACCGGTCTCTACGGGATCAGGCTGGGCGACCGCTTCGATGCCCGGGCCGATTCCGTGGTCCTGTCGGACACGGCCCGCAAGAACCTGGTGGCGAGCGTCCAGGGCGAGGACGCCAAGGCACAGCTCACCGACTTCACCGACCGCGCCCTCGACACCGTCCGGGGACACGCGCCGTCCGGCTGGGACTCCTCCGGCGGGGGAGTGTCCGGCACCGGGCTGATCGTGGCCGCCGGTGTCCTGGTGGCGGCGGGGGCGGGCGCCTACACCCTGGTCCGCCGCAACCGCCGCCGCCGCGACGAGGAGCAGCGCGCCGCCCTCGACCGGCTGCGCGTGGTGGTGGACGAGGACATCACCGCCTTCGGCGAGGAGCTGGACCGGCTCGACTTCTCTCCCGGCGAGCCCGGCGCCGACGACGCGATGCGCGCCGACTACGAGCGCGCCCTGAATGCCTACGACCGAGCCAAGCAGCTCATGGAGCGGGCGCGCAGACCCGAGGACGTGCGCGCGGTCACCGAGACCCTGGAGGACGGCCGCTTCTCGCTCGCCGCGCTGGCCGCCCGCCGCGAGGGGCGTCCGCTGCCCGAGCGGCGCGCGCCCTGCTTCTTCGACCCGCGCCACGGCCCGTCGGTGACCGACGCCCTGTGGACGCCGCCCGGCGGCAGCCCGCGCGAGGTCCCGGTCTGCGCGGCCGACGCCGCCCGGCTGGCCGACGGCCACGACCCGGCGGTGCGTGAGGTCGAGACCGAGTACGGCCGCCGTCCCTACTGGGACGCGGGCCCCGCCTACGGCCCCTGGGCGGGCGGCTACTTCGGCGGCGGTCTGCTGCCCGGCCTGCTGGTGGGCACCGCGCTCGGCGGCATGATGTCCACCCCCGCCTACGCGGCCGACTACGGCGGCGGGTACGGCGACGGCTTCGGCGGTGGTTTCGGCGGCTTCGAGGGCGGCGACGTCTCGGGCGGCAACTTCGACCCCGGCGACTTCGGCGGCGGCTTCGGCGACGGAGGCGGCGACTTCGGGGGCGGCGGGGACTTCGGCGGTGGAGGCGATTTCGGCGGAGGCTTCTGAGCCCTCCCGCACGTACCCGAGCGCCCCGTTCCCTCTTCGGGAACGGGGCGCTCGTCGGTACCGCGGCCGGACCGCCGGAGGCTCACGCGTTCTTGATGGCCGACACGTCGAAGCTGAGCTTGATCTTGTCGGAGATCAGCACGCCACCCGTCTCCAGGGCAGCGTTCCAGGTCAGGCCCCACTCCGAGCGGAGCAGCTCGGCCTTGCCCTCGAAGCCCACGCGGTCGTTGCCGAACGGGTCCTTGGCGGAGCCGTTGAACTCCAGGTCGATGGTGATCGGCTTGGTCGTGCCGAGGATCGACAGGTCACCGGTGATGCGGTAGTCGTCGCCGCCCAGGGACTCCGCCTTGGTGGAGCGGAAGGTCATCGTCGGGAACTCGTCCGTCTTGAAGAAGTCGGCGGACTTCAGGTGGGTGTCCCGGTCCGCGTTGCCGGTGTCGATGCTGTCCATCTTCACGTCGAGGCTCGCGGTGGAGTTCGCGGGGTTCTCGCCGTCCAGGTGCAGCGTGCCGGTGAACTCGGTGAAGCTGCCCTTGACGTTGGTGACCATGGCGTGCCGCGCGGTGAAGCCGATCGAGGTGTGCGCGGGGTCGATCGTGTAGTCACCCGTCAGGCCCGCCAGCGCGGCGCCGGCCGGGGCGGCGGTGGTCGTCTGGGGGGTGCTGTCCTTGCGGCTGAAGATGCCCATCGTGTGCTCCTCGGAAGTTTGTTTAAGGTTCAACGAACCCTGCTGTTACGACCGTAACGCCATTCTGTTTGATTTTCAACATCATCCGGTGCGTGTTTTCACGTCAACACACAGTCACCACGTACGCCCTCTGGCGGACGCGCGTAGAACTCGGGCACCATCTGCGGTGCACCACCTGCACAGCCGCCCCACAGGAAGCTCGGCCCACCGCAGGAAGGGTTCCCCACGTGAAGATCCGTTCCGTTCTGACCGCGCTCGCGCTCGTCGTCGCGCCGGGTGTCGCCGTCGTCGGCACCGCCTCCGACGCCTTCGCCGTCACCAAGATCAGTCACGCGACCGCCACCCAGATGTTCCGCGACGTCGGCATCACCTGGTCCTCCTCCGGAGGCTGCTCGGACCGCAACAACTCCACCTGTACGTCGTTCGAGCAGCTCAACCTCCCCACCGCCCAGGGCGCCCAGACCCTCAAACGGGCCACCGGCTGCGCGCTGAACATCACCGGCGGCACCGAGACCGGCCATGCCTCGGGGACCTACTCGCACTGGAACGGCTACAAGCTGGACTACGGCAAGAACACCTGCGTGACCTCGTACATCAAGAACACCTTCACTTACATCGGGCTGCGCGGCGACGGCGCGCCGCAGTACCAGTCGGGCTCGGGCAACATCTACGCCGACGAGGGCAACCACTGGGACGTCCTCTACTACAACTGCGGCGGCTGCTGAGCGGGCCGCGGGCGGGGGTCGTACCCGGGCGCGACACTCCGGGGCGGCCCTCGCCGCCGTTCGGGGTACGGTAGGCGCAGTCGGCCGTCCGGAGGCCCCGTTTCACCCCACGGTTGGCGTGTCGCGGCGGCGGATCCGCGTCGCGTTCCGATACCGGCGTTTGTGGCACCCCTACAACGCCGACGCCCTCCGGGCAGTAAGAACAGCTGCACCTCGGCGTGGTTCTGTTCGGTGGTACCAGGAAAACGCTTCGGAGACTGTACGGAGTGGACGGCTCGCTTTCCTCGATGTCCTTCGTAAGGTCGCTACATGACCGTTTTGGAAGAGACGACGGGTGAGCCGGCGGACGCGCGCGGGCGGGTCGCCGAACTGCACGTGATCCGGGCGCAGGCCCTGGCGGGCCCCAGCGAGAAGGCGACCGAGGCACAGCACGCCAAGGGCAAGCTGACCGCCCGCGAGCGCATCGAGCTGCTCCTCGACCCGGACTCCTTCCAGGAGGTCGAGCAGCTGCGCCGGCACCGCGCGACCGGCTTCGGCCTGGAGGCCAAGAAGCCGTACAGCGACGGTGTCATCACCGGCTGGGGCACGGTCGAGGGCCGCACGGTCTTCGTCTACGCGCACGACTTCCGCATCTTCGGCGGCGCGCTGGGCGAGGCCCACGCCACGAAGATCCACAAGATCATGGACATGGCCATCGCGGCCGGTGCGCCGCTGGTCTCCCTCAACGACGGCGCGGGTGCCCGCATCCAGGAGGGTGTCTCGGCGCTCGCCGGCTACGGCGGCATCTTCCAGCGCAACACCAAGGCGTCCGGCGTCATCCCGCAGATCTCCGTCATGCTCGGCCCCTGCGCGGGCGGCGCGGCCTACAGCCCCGCCCTGACCGACTTCGTCTTCATGGTCCGTGAGACCTCGCAGATGTTCATCACCGGCCCGGACGTCGTCAAGGCGGTCACCGGCGAGGAAATCTCCCAGAACGGCCTGGGCGGCGCCGACGTGCACGCCGAGACCTCGGGCGTCTGCCACTTCGCGTACGACGACGAGGAGACCTGCATCGCGGAGGTGCGCTACCTCCTGTCGCTGCTCCCGCAGAACAACCGCGAGAACCCGCCCCGGGTGGAGTCCTCCGACCCCGCCGACCGTCGCGGCGACGTCCTGCTCGACCTCGTCCCCGCCGACGGCAACCGGCCCTACGACATGACCAAGGTCATCGAGGAGCTGGTGGACGACGGCGAGTACCTGGAGGTCCACGAGCGCTGGGCGCGGAACATCATCTGCGCGATGGTCCGCCTCGACGGCCAGGTCGTCGGCATCATCGCCAACCAGCCGCAGGTCCTCGCGGGCGTGCTGGACATCGAGGCGAGTGAAAAAGCTGCGCGCTTTGTCCAGATGTGTGACGCTTTCAATATCCCGATCATCACGCTGCTGGACGTGCCGGGCTTCCTGCCCGGTGTCGACCAGGAGCACGGCGGAATCATCCGGCACGGCGCGAAGCTCCTCTACGCCTACTGCAACGCGACCGTGCCGCGGATTTCGCTCATCCTGCGCAAGGCGTACGGCGGCGCCTACATCGTCATGGACAGCCAGTCCATCGGTGCGGACCTCACCTACGCGTGGCCCACGAACGAGATCGCCGTGATGGGCGCCGAGGGCGCCGCCAACGTCATCTTCCGTCGCCAGATCGCCGAGGCCGAGGACCCCGAGGCGATGCGCCAGAAGATGGTCAAGGAATACAAGGCCGAGCTCATGCACCCGTACTACGCGGCGGAGCGCGGTCTGGTGGACGACGTGATCGACCCCGCGGAGACCCGCGAGGTCCTGGTCAAGTCGCTGGCGATGCTTCAGTCGAAGCACGCCGACCTGCCCTCCCGCAAGCACGGCAACCCGCCGCAGTGATCGAGCCCTCGGAGACCGAAACCATGGACACTCCCGACATCCGCGTCGAGAAGGGCCACGCCGAGCCCGAGGAAGTCGCCGCCATCACGGCCGTCCTCCTCGCCCGCGCCGCGGCCCGCCACACCACCCGCCCCTCCGCCGGCCGCCCCCGGGCCGCCTGGCGCCGTCTGGAGCGCGAGCCCGGCTTCCGCGCCCCGCACAGCTGGCACTGAGCCCCGACGAGCACGGCGCAGGCCCCGCCTCCTCCCTTCCGGGAGAGGCGGGGCCTTCGTCGTCGGCCTGTCATGGCCTTCCTCGGGCCGTACCGGGTAGGGGTACGGCGAAGGCCCCGGCCCGCAGCGTGGCGGGACGGGGCCTTCGGACGTGGACCAGGGTGCCGGACCGGCGGAGCCGTCAGCGCAGACGCGCCATGAGCGCGTGCTCGACCAGGGTGATCAGGGCGCTCTTGGCGTCCGCGCGGTGGCGGGCGTCCGTGGTGATGATCGGGGTGTCCGGGCCGATCTGCAGGGCTTCGCGGACCTCGTCGGGGTTGTAGGGCTGGTTGCCGTCGAAGCCGTTGAGGGCGATGACGAACGGCAGGCCCGAGTTCTCGAAGTAGTCCACGGCCGGGAAGCAGTCGGCCAGGCGCCGGGTGTCGACCAGCACGATGGCGCCGATGGCACCGCGCACGAGGTCGTCCCACATGAACCAGAAGCGGTCCTGACCGGGCGTACCGAAGAGGTACAGGATCAGGTCCTGGTCCAGGGTGATGCGGCCGAAGTCCATGGCGACGGTCGTCGTCGTCTTGTCTCCGGTGTGGGTCAGGTCGTCGATGCCCGCGGACGCGGACGTCATGACGGCCTCGGTACGCAGCGGGTTGATCTCCGAGACGGCACCCACGAACGTGGTCTTGCCCACGCCGAAGCCGCCCGCCACCACGATCTTCGCGGAGGTGGTGGAGCGGGAAGGACCGCCGCTAGAGCTTGCGAAGTCCACTGAGCACCCTTTCGAGCAGTGTCACGTCTGGCTGGCCACCGGCGTTCTCGTCGCCGCCGGGCTGATGGATGGCGACCAGGCCCGCCTCCGCCAAGTCGGCGACGAGAATCCTGGCCACGCCGAGGGGGATCGTCAGCAGGGCCGAGATCTCGGCCACCGACTTGATCTCCCGGCACAGGTTGCAGATCCGCTGATGCTCGGGAAGCTGACCCTGCATCTGGTGCGGAGCGGCGGTGGTGTGCACCAGTGCCTCGATGGCGAGCTGGTAGCGCGGGCGCGTCCGGCCGCCGGTCATGGCGTACGGACGCACCAAGGGGTTGTTGGACGCGGCCGGGGCCGACGCCGGCTCGGGGCGGCGCGGCGGAACCGGCTGGATGCGCGGGGCCTGGGGCTGCTCGTAGGGAGACGGACCGGGACCCTGCGGTGCGTAGGGCTGCCGCTGGCCGGGGGCGGAGGGGATGTACGGGTTCGCGGAACCGCCGTCCTGTCCCTGCGAGGGACCGTACGGCCAGTTGCCCGTATGCGAACCGCCTGGGGGTGTTGCCACTTTCTCTCCTCCTCCGACTGTGCCGGGCACCCATATGCGTGGAGCCGCGTCCCGAAACCTTACGGCCCCGGGACGCGAACGCGCACCGTCCGCTTGCTAGTTGAGAAGGCTGCCCTGGAGTTCCGCACGGAGATCCGGGGTGAGGACCGTGCCCGCGCGGTCCACCAGAAGGGCCATCTCGTACCCGATGAGGCCGATGTCCGCTTCCGGGTGGGCCAGCACCGCGAGCGAAGATCCATCGGAGATGGACATGATGAAGAGGAATCCTCGCTCCATCTCCACAACGGTCTGGTTCACACTGCCTCCCTCGAAAATCCGGGAGGCGCCTGCCGTCAGAGACGTCAGACCGGAGGCGACGGCCGCGAGCTGGTCGGCGCGGTCGCGCGGAAAGCCTTCGGACATCGCCAGAAGGAGTCCGTCGGCGGAGACCACCACCGTGTGGGACACCCCCGGGGTGTTGTCCACGAAGTTGGTGATCAACCAGTTCAGGTTCTGTGCCGCCTGGCTCATCGGGCTCACACTAACGCTCCTGGTTGTAGGTGCTGTCAGGACCACTGTGCTGATTGTTAGTGGCCTGGCCGTTCGTTTCACTGCCTGCGCTGCGTCCGCGTTGGACGCCTCGGCGCAGGTTGCTCAGCCTGCCCCGGACGTCTTCCGGGGCGCGGGAGACCTGTGGGCCCCCCTGAGGGGTGCTCTCGGCGGTGCCCTCGACCAGATTGGCCTTGGGTACCCGCCGGGGCAGACCGGAGGACGTGACTCCGCCCGCCTTGGGTTTGCGCAACTGCGAGGCCTGCTGCCAGCGCTCGTCGTTCGCCGAACGCCAGCCGCTGTCGCCGTTGGTCTGGGCGAGCGGGCCCGCCGAGGAAGCCGGTGCCTCCTGCTGCCCGTGGGCCGTGCCGTTCACGCCGTTCGCACCGCTCGTGACGCCACCGCGGCGGGGAAGCCCGGCGTTCGTCATGTCGTGGGCGGCGGGGGCGGCCGGTCCGGGACGCTCGAAGCCTACGCGGTTCCGCTCACTCACGTCACCGGCCTGCGAAGACTCCGTTTCCGCAGCGTACTGGGCCGGATAGTCGTTCTGGAAACCGTTCTGGCCGGACCAGTCGTCCTGGCGGTTGCCGCCGTCGTACGGACCGAACGCGTCGGGCGCCGAGGCGTGCGCCGGCGCATGGCCGTTGTGGCCCTGCTCCCGGTACGCGTCGGGGTAGCCGCCGTTCTGCGCGAAGCCGTCGTTCTGGCCGAAGCCGTCGCTCTGCGGCAGCCCGGCGTCCTGCGCGTAGTACTGCTGCTCGTCGTACGGTGCCTGCGGCAGCTCCTGGTACGGCTGCTGCGCCTCGGGGGCGGCGGCCTGCGGGTGCTGCTGGACCGGGAAGCCGGAGGTGTCCTCGAAGCCCTGTCGCGGCTGCTCGAAGGCGTCGGGGAACGCGGGTTGCTGCCCGGTGTCCTCCTGCGGCTGATGGCCGTGGGACTCCAGCGCGGCCCGGCGCTCCTCGCGCATCAGCGAGCGGCCGACCGGGTCCAGACCCCGGATGTCGTCCGGGACCTCGTAGCGGCTGTCGTCGAAGCCGAGTTCGGCGGCGGTGCGCATCGGCGGCTGCTGCGGCTGCTGCTGTTGCTGACCGAAGTTCTCGCCCCGGAACTGCTGCTCCGGGATGATCTGCGAGACGGTGAACTCCTCGCGCTCCAGCGGGGTTTCGCCGCCGCCACCGTGCGTGATCGCGTCCGGGAGCATGACCAGCGAGGTGGTGCCGGCCTGCTCGCCCGAGGGGCGGAGCTGGACGCGGATGCCGTGCCGGTCGGACAGCCGGCCGACCACGAAGAGGCCCATGCGCTGGGAGATCGCGGCGTCCACGGTCGGCGGGTTGGCCAGCTTGTGGTTGATGTCCGCGAAGTCCTCGGCCGTCAGGCCGATGCCCTTGTCGTGGATCTCGATCATCACGCGGCCGTCGGGGAGACGGGTCGCGGTGACCTTGACCTTGGTCTGCGGGGAGGAGAACGTCGTCGCGTTCTCCAGCAGCTCGGCCAGCAGGTGCACGAGGTCGGTGACCGCGCGGCCGTGGATCTCGGCGTCCGGTACGCCGGACAGCTCGATGCGCTCGTACTGCTCCACCTCGGAGGAGGCGGCGCGCAGCACGTCGACCAGCGGGACGGGCTGGTCCCAGCGGCGGCCGGGCTCCTCGCCCGCGAGGACCAGGAGGTTCTCGCCGTTGCGGCGCATACGGGTCGCGAGGTGGTCCAGCTTGAACAGGTTCTCGAGCTGGTCCGGGTCGGCCTCGTTGTTCTCCAGGTCGGTGATCAGGGTCAACTGGCCCTCGATCAGCGACTGGTTGCGGCGCGACAGGTTGGTGAAGATCGCGTTGATGTTGCCCCGCAGCAGAGCCTGCTCGGAGGCGAGCCGGACCGCCTCGCGGTGGACCTGGTCGAAGGCGCGGGCGACCTCGCCGATCTCGTCCTTGGTGTGGATCGGGATCGGGGCGACCCGGGTGTCGACCCGGCCGGGGTCGGTGCGGGAGAGCTGGTCGACCAGCATCGGCAGCCGCTGCTCGGCGATGCCGAAGGCCGCGTTGCGCAACTGGCGCATCGAGCGGCTCATCTGACGGGCCACCGCACCGGCGAGGAGGAAGGCGAGCAGCAGCACGAGGACGACGGCCGCACCGGTGATGATCGCGGAGGTCTTGGCGTCGTCGGCGATGCCCGACGCCTCGTTCACGGCCTTGTCGGTCAGGTCCGACTCGATGGAGCGGTACGCCTTGAACTTCAGGGTGTTGACCGCCCACCAGTTGGCGGGGGTGATGCCCTCCTGGGCCAGCGCCTGCCGCTCGATCGGGTCGGTGGTCTTCAGGCCGGCGAGCTTGACGACCATGTCCTGCGGATTGCTGGGGGGCGCCTTGTACGAGGGGTCCTGGGCCTTGGCCTCGGCCACCATCTTGGCGCCCTGCGTCTGGATGTCCCGCTTCTCCTGGTCGAGGCGGTCCGAGTCCTCCTGGGTACCGCCGCCGAGGTACTCCTCGACCGCGATGCCCTCCAGATAGGCGTAGGAGGAGAGCGCGACGCGCTGGGTGGCCAGGTTGGGGGCGTCCGGACCGGGCTTCACCAGCATGTGCATACCGATGGAGCGCTCAAGCGAGAGCGCCGCCTTGGTCAGCGAGATGGCGTAGACGGTACGGCCGTAGGAGGTGATGTTTCCGGTGCCCAGGCCCAGTTCGTTGGCGAACTCCATGAGCGGGTGGGCGATCTCGATGTAGCCCTCCTCCGTCTTCACGCCGGTGAGCTTGGGCGTGTAGGCGAGGGCGCGGAGTGCCTGGAGTTTGGGCTCGGTGTCGCGGAACAGCTTCAGCCGGCGTTCCAGGCCCGGCTTGTGCGGCATGTTCTGCGCGGCCTTGTCGAAGGCGTCGGCCGCGTTGTCGGTGGACTTGCGCGCCGCGGTGACCGTCGCCTTGTCCTGGGCGGTCTCGGCCTTGCCCTTCAGAAGAGGGGCGGCGCTGATGTCGCGCTCGTTGTACAGGGCGTCTGCGTACGACAGGGACGCCCGCACCAGGATGGCGGTGTTCTCGGCGTCCTCGGCGTCCTGCCAGGTGTCGATCGAGTTCTTCACCTGGAAGCCACCCATGATGAGACCGACCATCACGGGTATGAGCAGGATCGCGTTCAGCCTGGTGGGCACCCGCCAGTTGCGCGGCGAGAACCGGCCCCCGGAAGCCGCGGGCGCCGCGGCCTCGGGCTCCGGTCCCGGTGCAACCGGTGCGGGGGCCGCAGCGCGCGGCGGCGGGGTGAAGTTGCCCCGCGCCGACGGCTCGGGACCGTTCTTGCTTCGCCTCACTCGACCAACAACCTCTCGGCGGTCGGCACCGTCTCGTGCCGCAGTCTCTCAGAGCCCGGTTTGTCTTCGCAGAGCCCGGTTCGTCTTCGACCACTCAGTACGTCTTTGACCCCTGGGCAGTTCAGGCATTCCAGCACGTGGACCAGCGCAGTTCCAAACAGGGGCAGCGCAGTTGTAAGGCCCAGATAAAACGGGTCAATACCGAGCGAGCCCCGGCAAAAGGCCGGGGGTTCGTGCGCGCAGCGGTACCGGTCGAACGCGCCCTGTGGCGATCGACGGATATTCCTCTGCCGAACTGTTATGAACACCGGAGCCGGCCGTGTCCAAGGCCACAGCCGGCTCCGGTCCGTTCAGGACAACTGCCTTACGGCAGATCCCACTTGAGTACTGCGGTGCGCCTGCTACCGGAGGCGGGCCATCAGCGCGTGCTCGACCAGGGTGATCAGCGCGCTCTTGGCGTCCGACCGGTGCCGGGCGTCCGTCGTGATGATCGGGGTGTCGGGGCCGATCTGCAGGGCCTCGCGCACCTCCTCCGGGTTGTACGGCTGCTGTCCGTCGAAGCCGTTGAGCGCGACGACGAACGGCAGACCCGAGTTCTCGAAGTAGTCCACGGCCGGGAAGCAGTCCGCCAGGCGGCGGGTGTCCACCAGGACCACCGCGCCGATGGCACCGCGGACCAGGTCGTCCCACATGAACCAGAAGCGGTCCTGACCGGGCGTACCGAAGAGGTACAGGATCAGGTCCTGGTCCAGGGTGATGCGGCCGAAGTCCATGGCCACCGTGGTGGTGGTCTTGTCGCCGGTGTGGGTGAGGTCGTCGATGCCCGCGGACGCGGACGTCATCACGGCCTCGGTACGCAGCGGGTTGATCTCCGAGACGGCGCCCACGAACGTGGTCTTGCCCACGCCGAAGCCACCCGCCACCACGATCTTCGCGGAGGTCGTGGCCCGCCCTCCGTCAGAGCTTGCGAAGTCCACTGAGCACCCTTTCGAGCAGCGTCACATCGGGAGCGCCGCCGTTGTTCTCGTCGCCACCCGGCTGGTGGATGGCGACCAGGCCGGCCTCGGCGAGGTCGGCGACCAGAATCCTTGCCACACCGAGCGGCATGGCCAGTAGCGCGGACACCTCCGCGACCGACTTCACCTCGACGCACAGCTGGCAGATGCGCTGGTGCTCCGGGAGCAGTCCCATGAGCGCTGCCGGGTCGGCCGTCGTGCTGATCAGCGCCTCGATGGCGAGCTGATAGCGCGGCCGCGTCCGGCCGCCGGTCATCGCGTACGGACGTACCAGCGGCTGGTCCCCCTCGTCGCCGTACGACTCCGCGTACGGATCATGAGAGGCGTTGGGCGGGGTCATGAATCCTCCGGGCGGGACAGCAAGTCGGTCAGTCGTGCCGTCTGACGGGGCCGGTGGGGGGATTGTGGCGGCCGGACGGTTGTTTTGTGAGGTGGGTGGTGCCGGGGCGGGTCAGTGGAGCAGACTGCCTTGTAGTTCGGCGCGCAGATCCGGGGTGAGTACCGCACCCGCACGGTCGACGAGCAGCGCCATCTCGTAGCCGACGAGACCGATGTCGCACTCGGGGTGGGCCAGAACCGCGAGGGACGACCCGTCCGAGACGGACATGAGGAAGAGGAAGCCGCGTTCCATCTCGACGACGGTCTGCGACACGCTGCCGCCCTCGAAGATCCGGGACGCCCCGGCCGTGAGAGAGGTCAGCCCGGAGGCGACCGCCGCCAACTGGTCGGCGCGGTCACGCGGAAAACCCTCGGACATCGCCAGCAGAAGGCCGTCGGCGGAGACCACCACCGTGTGGGACACCCCTGGGGTGTTGTCCACGAAGTTGGTGATCAACCAGTTCAGGTTCTGTGCCGCCTGGCTCATCGGACTCAACTAACGCTCCTGCTGGTGAGTGGGGCTGGGAAAGCTGCCGGTCTGGCCGTTGCCGGCCTGGCGGCCCTGCGCGATGCCCCGGCGGAGATTGGTCAGCCGGCCGCGCACCTCGTCGGGGGAGCGCGAAACCTGCGGACCGGTCTGGTTCTGCTGCTGCTGTTGCTGGGCGGTGCCCGGGACGAGGTTCGCCTTGGGCACCCGACGCGGCAGACCGGAGGTGGTGATGCCGCCCGCCGCGGGCTTCCGTACGCGCTCGGCCTGCCGGACGATCTCGTCGTTCGGCGAGGTGCGCCAGGAACCCGTGGTGGACGAGGGGGAGGAAGGGGACGCGGAACGCTGCGGAGCGGGAGCCTGGGCGGGCGCCTGCTGCTGGGCCGGGGCCGCCGGAGCGGGGGCCTGCTCGGCCTCCTGCTGGCCGCCGCCGTGGAACCAGTTGGTCTCCAGCGTGTCGTACAGCGGGGTACGGCCGTCGCCGGGACCGCCGGCCGGGGGCAGTGCCGCCCAGCCCTCGCTCGGCGCCTGCCGCTGCGGGGCGCCGCGCTCGGGCTCCGGAGCCGCCTGGCGCTGCGGGAACTGCGGGCGCTGCGCGCCGAAGTCCGCGGGACCGCCCTGCTGCGGACGCTCGAACTGGCCGGTGTGCGGGCCGCTCGCGCCGTGGCTGCCGGGCAGCGCGTGCTGACCGGTGTTGCCGGCGTCGTAACCGCCGTCGTACGCCTGCGGCGCCGCGAACTGGCCCGTGCTCTGCGGGTCCTGACCGTTCGCCTGGCCGCCGAAGCCGCCGCCCTGGGCGTACGGGTCGTGACCGTTGTTCTGCTGGGCGAACCGACCGCCCTGCTGGGCGCCGGGGCGCTGGAACTGGCCCGTGTTCTGCTGGTCGTTCACGCCGGGACGCTGGAACTGCCCGGTGTTGTGCTGCTCGCCCGCACCCGGACGGGCGAACTGGCCCGTGTTGTGCTGCGGGTTGCCCGCACCGGGCCGGGCGAACTGGCCGGTGTGGTGGCCCTCGTTGTTGCCGTAGAGGTCCTGGCGCGGGAACTCGCCGGTGCCGGACGGGCCGTTCGCGTCGATGCGGGGCATCTCGGCGGTCGCGCCCGGGCTCTGGCGGTCGTCCACGCGCGGCAGCCGCGCGGTGTGCGGGGCCTGCTCGTCGTGCCCGCGCGGGGCGTCCATCGCCGCACGGTTCTGCGGGGCGTCGCCCCACTCGGGACCGCGCTGCTGGGGGTTGCCGCCGGGCAGCTCGGCGCGCGGGCCGCCACGCGGCGGCAACTGGGGCTGACGGCCCTGGTCGGCGCCGCCTCGCGGAGCGGCCGGACCACGGCCGCCGAACGCGTCCTGCTGCGGACCAGCGGGCTGCGCGGCCTGGAGACCCTGCGGGCCACCGGGAGCCTGGCCGTTCTGACCGTTGGGACCACCGGCCGCGCCCGCGGCCTGCCGGCCCTGGAACGCGGCACCGGCGCCCTGTCCACGGCCGCCACCGGGACGGCCGCCCTGTCCGGCGCCGGGCAGCGCCGCACGCGGACCCTGGCCCGCGCCGACCTGACCGCGCGGGGCGGAGCCGCCGAGGAGTCCGCCGCCGGCGGGAGCGCCGCCGAGGGCACCGCCCTGGCCGCCGCCGTTGTTGCGCCGGGCCGCCGCGGCACCCGCGGCCGCCTGGGCGGCGGCGGGACCGCCACCGGCGCCGGGGCCGCCGGCCTTGCCCGGAGCGGGCTTCTTGCCGCCCTGGGCGACGTCGACGGGCAGCATGACCAGTGCGGTCGTACCGCCGGAGTCGGACGGACGGAGCTGGATACGGATGCCGTGTCGCTGGGACAGACGGCCGACCACGAACAGACCCATGCGGCGGGACACCGAGACGTCCACCGTGGGCGGCGCCGCGAGGCGCTCGTTGATCGCGGCCAGGTCCTCGGGGGAGAGACCGATGCCGGTGTCGTGGATCTCGATCAGCACGCGGCCGTCGGGCAGCGCGTGACCGGTCACCTTGACCTTGGTCTGCGGGGAGGAGAACGAGGTGGCGTTCTCGAGCAGCTCGGCGAGGAGGTGCACGAGGTCGTTGACGACGCGGCCCGCGACCTGGGTGCTCGGCACCGAGGCCAGCTCGATGCGCTCGTACTGCTCCACCTCGGACGCGGCGGCGCGGAGCACGTCGACCAGCGGGACCGGGCGGGTCCAGCGCCGGCCCGGCTCCTCACCGGCGAGGACGAGGAGGTTCTCACCGTTACGGCGCATACGCGTCGCGAGGTGGTCGAGCTTGAAGAGGGAGGAGAGCTGGTCCGGGTCGGCCTCGCGGGACTCCAGTTCGGAGATGAGCGAGAGCTGACGCTGGATAAGACCCTGGGAACGGCGCGAGAGGTTGGTGAACATCGCGTTGACGTTGCCCCGCAGCAGGGCCTGCTCGGCGGCGAGGCGGACCGCCTCGCGGTGCACGTCGTCGAAGGCCGCGGCCACCTGGCCGATCTCGTCGCTGGAGTGCACACCGACGGACTCGACGGAGGTGTCGACGTCCTGCGGGTCGGACTCGGAGAGCTGCTTGACCAGCTCGGGCAGGCGGTCCTGGGCGACGCGGGTGGCGGTCTCCTGGAGGCGGCGCAGCGAGCGGATCATGGAGCGCGCCACGACGAAGGCGCCGACCAGCGAGACACCGAGCACGAGCAGGATCAGCGCACCGGAGAGGAGCGCCTCCTGCTCCGAGGTCGACTTGAGCTCACGGGCCTTCTGCTCCATGTCACCGAGCAGCTCGTGCTCGATGTTCTTCATCTGCTGGAGCTTGTTGGTGCTGTCGTCGAGCCAGTCCTTGTAGGAGCGGTTGGGCAGGGCCGAGAAGCCGTTGGGGGCCAGGGCGCGCTTGGCGTACTGGTCGGACGCCACGATCTGCGGAGAGTCCGCCCCGATCGGCTGGAGAGTTGCCTCCGCGCTCGAGCCGTCGACTTTGCGGAAGATGTTGAGCTCGGCGCGCTCGCTGTCGAGGGCCGACTGGCCGTAGAGGCGGTCGTTCGTGGACAGCTTGCCCTTGCTGGTGTTGTTGTCGGGCAGGGCGGCGGCGATGATGGCCCGCTGCACCGAGGCATACTCCTTGGCGTTGGAGAACGCGGACAGGGCACGGGTGCGCTGGATCATCTCCGGGTTGCTGGTCGCCTCGGCCATGTCCTGGGAGAGGTCGATGAGCTGGGTGATCAGCCGGTGGTACGACTCGACGGTCTGGCTGGTGTTACCGGGGGTGGTGTACGCGTCGCTGCGGACCTTGTTGAGGGTGTTGAGCTGGCCCACCAGGGCGACCACGGTGTCGCGGACGCCCTTGAGGTTGCCGTCCTTGCTCGCCGCGTCGATCTCCTCGGCGGTGTCCTCGAAGTTGGCCTTCGCGCGGTCCGACTTGTCGCGGAAGCCCCTGAGGGTGAAGTCCGACGCCTTGACGCCGTGCGACATCGGACCGGCGGACTGGTCACGCTCGTCCTGGAGCGCCGCGGCCAGCTCGGTGGCGCGCTGGGTCATCTCCGTCAGCAGCTTCATGTTGTCGAGCTGCTTGATGTCGTCCATCGAGTCGCCGATGCGCAGGCCACCGAGGGTGGTGGCCGCGACGACCGGCAGAGCGAGCAGCGACACCAGTCGGGTCGAGATGCGCCAGTTGCGCATCGCGAGCCGCGAACCGGGGCCCTCGACGTCCTTGGCCGGCTTCACGGTCGGCGTCGGGGTCACGGAACCCGGCGTGCCCGACAGCGGGGACGCGCCCGGGCCTCCGGAGCGCTCCCCGTTCTCACCGGACTGGGCCGGAGCCGGGTTCTGGGCGTGCTGGGGCGAGGCACCGCGGCCGGTCCCGCCGTGCGGCTCCGGCTCGGCCGAAGCGCTGCCATCCCTCTTGAAACGTCCCTGCACTAGCGTCGCAACCTCTGGACCAGGCGCCCCTCCGCGCGAGCGGCGGGACACGGTGTCGGCGTCTCGGAGAGCGCCCTGAATGCGCCCCCCGTGTTGGTCTTGAAGTGACCGGCGCTGGATCTTCCCCCTTGGCTCTCACCGCCGCGCGGCGCAGTTTCGCGCCCCCCGCGCCGGCTCGATCCTGCGGCGGTCCGTGGCATTCCAGCACAGTGCCGGATCTCCAACAAGGCACGTACCCCGAGCTGTGACCTAGGTGACAGGGAGTGGCACACGGGACACGAAGCGTGCAAGTCGATCTCCCGCAAAGCGGGCACATCCCGGCGAACCACCGAGGGTCGGCGGGTGTCCCAGTCGCCATGATCAGGAGCGGAATGACGGCTTCAGGTGGCCAATGTCCGTTTCGGCACGCCGAATTGACGGTCGGAATTGACCGATTTGTTCGCGAGTAAGTGAGCAAACTCACACGCGATTCGGGCGTGCTTGGCGCCGGTGGCGGCGAATCACATGTTTAGCCTGACGCTTTACAGGATGAGCGGCTCTGCCCACCCGACCGCCCCCACCACCCGAGGCCACAGGAAGACAACGGTGAAGACGACTCAGATGTTCCAGAAGACCGCCAACCCGCGCCGTACGACGCTGGCACACCTCGAGGACGCCACCGAGCTGTGGGCACCCGAGCCGCCGGCGCACACCGAGGAACTCCCCGCGAGCACCGCCAACCCCCGGCGCACCATCCTGATGGAGCTGCCCGCCTCCGTCGGCGCCTGACCGGAGCTGCGGACCGCGCACTGAGCGCGGCCGGGAAGACCACGCACCGCCGTGTTCTTCCCGGCCGCGCTCAGTCATTTCCGGACCCGTCCCGGGACAGCGGGCACGGCCCGAAAACCGCTAATCCCGCAACCGCCGTCCCACGCCGCATTTTCCCCGCCGCCGACCGGAAAAGCCACGGAATTTCCCCGCGCCCCGGATGCCCGGCCGGGCGCCCGCCGAGCCCGGCCGCGCGGAGCGCGGGCCCGGGGCGCCCCACGAGGCAGCGGAGCGGTCCCGACCCGGCGAATTCGCAATTCATCCCGGCCCGGTATTCGACGCCGATAAACTCCACCGCCACGGGCTGCGGCGAACACCGCGCCGCCGGAGCGGTTAACCTGGGACGACAGTACGCCGGTTCTCAATGAGAGGCGCAGGAATCCCGTGCGCATCGCCAGGTTCTCCATCGACGGGAACGTAGCCTTCGGCGCGGTCGAGGGCGACAAGCAGGACGAGCTGGTCCTCGACATCATCAAGGGCATCCCGTTCGCCGACCACGAGCTGTCCGGGACCAAGGTCCCGCTGAGCAAGGTCAGGCTGCTCCCGCCGGTGCTCCCCAACAAGGTCGTGGCCTTCGGCCGCAACTACGCCGAGCACGCGAAGGAACTGGGCCACGAGGTGCCCGACGTCCCCTTCGCCTTCCTCAAGCCGTCCACCTCGGTGATCGGTCCGGGCGACGACATCCAGTACCCCTCCTTCACCGAGGACCTCCAGTACGAGGCCGAGCTGGCCGTCGTCATCGGCCGCATGTGCCGCGAGGTGCCCCGTGAGCGGGTCAAGGACGTCATCCTCGGCTACACGTGCGCCAACGACCTCACCGCCCGCGACGTGCAGCGCCGCGAGAAGCAGTGGGCCCGCGCCAAGGGCTTCGACACCGCCTGCCCGCTCGGCCCGTGGATCGAGACGGACATGGACCTCGCCCGCGCGAACGACCTCACCGTGCAGCTCACGGTGAACGGCGAGCAGCGCCAGCTCGGCCGCACCAGCGAGATGATCCGTCCCATCGAGGACCTGATCGTCAACATCTCCGAGGCGATGACCCTGCTCCCCGGCGACGTCGTCCTCACCGGCACCCCCGCGGGCGTCGGACCCCTGAACGTCGGCGACGAGGTCGCCGTCACCATCGAAGGCATCGGCACTCTCACCAACAAGGTTGTCAAGCGTGGCTAGCGCACCCGTACGCGTCCGTTTCTGTCCCTCGCCCACCGGTAACCCCCACGTCGGCCTGGTGCGCACCGCCCTGTTCAACTGGGCCTTCGCCCGGCACCACAAGGGCACCCTGGTCTTCCGCATCGAGGACACCGACGCGGCCCGCGACTCCGAGGAGTCGTACAACCAGCTCCTCGACGCGATGCGCTGGCTCGGCTTCGACTGGGACGAGGGCCCCGAGGTCGGCGGCCCGCACGCGCCGTACCGCCAGTCGCAGCGGATGGACATCTACCAGGACGTCGCGAGCAAGCTCCTGGACGGCGGCTACGCCTACCACTGCTACTGCTCCCAGGACGAGCTGGACACCCGCCGCGAGGCCGCCCGCGCCGCCGGCAAGCCCTCCGGCTACGACGGCCACTGCCGCGAGCTGAGCGCCGCGCAGATCGAGGAGTACCGGGCGCAGGGCCGCGAGCCGATCGTCCGCTTCCGGATGCCGGACGAGGCGATCACCTTCGACGACCTGGTGCGCGGCGAGATCACCTACCTCCCGGAGAACGTCCCGGACTACGGCATCGTGCGCGCCAACGGCGCCCCGCTGTACACCCTGGTGAACCCGGTCGACGACGCGCTGATGGACATCACCCACGTCCTGCGCGGCGAGGACCTGCTCTCCTCCACCCCGCGCCAGATCGCTCTGTACAAGGCGCTGATGGAGCTGGGGATCGCCCAGCAGATCCCGGCCTTCGGCCACCTGCCGTACGTGATGGGCGAGGGCAACAAGAAGCTCTCCAAGCGCGACCCGCAGTCCTCGCTCAACCTCTACCGCGAGCGCGGCTTCCTGCCCGAGGGTCTGCTCAACTACCTTTCCCTCCTGGGCTGGTCGCTCTCGGCGGACCAGGACATCTTCTCGATCGAGGAGATGGTCGCCGCCTTCGAGATCTCCGACGTGAACCCCAACCCGGCGCGCTTCGACCTGAAGAAGTGCGAGGCGATCAACGCCGACCACATCCGGCTGCTCGACGTGAAGGACTTCACCGAGCGCTGCGAGCCGTGGCTGAAGGCACCGTTCGCCCCCTGGGCGCCGGAGGACTTCGACGAGGCCAAGTGGCAGGCGATCGCCCCGCACGCGCAGACACGGCTGAAGGTGCTCTCCGAGATCACCGACAACGTCGACTTCCTCTTCCTGCCCGAGCCGGTCTTCGACGAGGCGTCGTGGGCCAAGGCGATGAAGGAGGGCTCCGACGCGCTCCTGCGCACCGCCCGCGAGAAGCTCCAGTCCGCGGACTGGACCTCGGCGGAGTCGCTGAAGGAGGCCGTGCTGGCCGCCGGTGAGGCCCATGGCCTCAAGCTCGGCAAGGCCCAGGCCCCGGTCCGCGTGGCCGTCACCGGCCGCACGGTGGGTCTGCCCCTGTTCGAGTCCCTCGAGGTCCTCGGCAAGGACGCCACGCTGGCCCGCATCGACGCGGCGCTGGAGCGTCTCGCCGCGTAACGCACGCCACATCCGGCGAGGGGCGGCACCCGGTCACCGGGCGCCGCCCCTCGCTGTCGGTGGCGGGAACTACGCTGCGGGAAACGACCCCGTGGAAAGGCGCCGTCATGCCGATGTCCGCCCGTGACTACACCTGGCTGTTCACCCCCAAAAGCTCCTTCGCCTACGAGGACTCCGGGCCGACCGGCGTGATCCACGTCGTGGACGGCGGGGAGCTGTCGCTGCCCACGGGGCGCGTGATCGCCTGCGACCCGTTCGTCTACCTGGGCACCGGGGACATCGAGCCGTTCACGGCGACGGTCGAGCCGGGGCGCTACCGCGTCGAGACCGCCGTGGCGACCCTCACCCACCCCGGCGAGGAGCCCTCCGGCACCCCGCACCGCCGGGTGGCCGCGGCGCGCCTCGTCATACGCGACGAACCGGCCGCCACCTGGGAACTCGCCCTGCTTCCCGACCAGGACCCCGCCGAGCTCGGCGAGGACGAGTTCTACGGCTACGGCGTCGACGCCGGCACCGGCTGCTTCTACGACGCGTCCGCCGACGGCGCCTTCCCGGACTGCGAGGGCGACGAGGGCCCGCTCTGGGACGCCTTCGAGGACAGCAAGTGGGCCCCGGGACCGCACCGGGTCACCTCCCCCGACGCCGGGCACGACCTGATCGCCTTCTCCTCCGGCTGGGGCGACGGCGCCTACCCCACCTGGATCGGCCGCGACGCCGCGGGCGAGATCACCTGCTTCCTCACGGACTTCTTCGTGGCCCCCGACCCGACCGGGACCTGAGCCGCGCAGGCCCCTGGGGATACCCGTTTTGGAGCCCCGTCCACCTTCGGGTAATGTTCTTCCTGCGCCGAGGGGAACAGGCCGAAAGGCCGGGCCCCAAGCGCACAAACTAGAACAAGATCCCCAGTCGGGGCTTGCGTTCCAGTGGCCTATGGTGTAATTGGCAGCACGACTGATTCTGGTTCAGTTAGTCTTGGTTCGAGTCCAGGTAGGCCAGCTCGCAGAGCTTATCTGCACCCGCGGATCACATCCGCAAGCCCCCGTTGTGTAGCGGCCTAGCACGCTGCCCTCTCAAGGCAGTAGCGCCGGTTCGAATCCGGTCGGGGGTACTGGTTCCGATCACTCGGAATCGCTAGGGCCCCCGTTGTGTAGCGGCCTAGCACGCCGCCCTCTCAAGGCGGTAGCGCCGGTTCGAATCCGGTCGGGGGTACGACTGGTCTAAACCATCATTGGTCTATGGTGTAATTGGCAGCACGACTGATTCTGGTTCAGTTAGTCTTGGTTCGAGTCCAGGTAGACCAGCTCGGACCTGCGGAAACGCAGAGTCCACGCCCCCGTTGTGTAGCGGCCTAGCACGCCGCCCTCTCAAGGCGGTAGCGCCGGTTCGAATCCGGTCGGGGGTACAGACGACGAAGGCCCCTCGCTCAGGCGAGGGGCCTTCGTCGTGTCCCAAGCCCGGTCGCCCCGAGGGGCGTTCGCTGCCCGGGAGACTCGCGCGGCGGGGCCCCGGAAAACACGGGGGGCGGTGTCCGGCCGCGGCGTTGAGGCCGGGACACCGCCCGAGAAGGTCGAGAAGAGGGCTCAGCCCGCGCGCCGCAGCGCCTCCGAGAGACGGGCGGCCGCGTCGATGACCGCCTGCGCGTGCATACGGCCGGGGTGGCGGGTCAGGCGCTCGATCGGTCCGGAGACCGAGACGGCGGCCACCACGCGGTTGGAGGGGCCCCGCACCGGCGCCGAGACCGAGGCGACGCCCGGCTCCCGCTCGCCGATGGACTGGGCCCACCCGCGCCGCCGTACGCCCGACAGGGCCGTCGCCGTGAAGCGGGCGCCCTGGAGCCCCCGGTGCAGCCGCTCCGGCTCCTCCCATGCCATCAGGATCTGCGCCGAGGAGCCGGCCTTCATCGTGAGTGTCGAGCCCACCGGCACGGTGTCCCGCAGTCCGGACAGCCGCTCGGCGGCCGCCACGCAGATGCGCATGTCCCCCTGGCGCCGGTAGAGCTGCGCGCTCTCGCCCGTCACGTCCCGCAGATGCGTGAGCACCGGGCCCGCCGTCGCCAGCAGGCGGTCCTCACCGGCCGCCGCGGCCAGTTCCGAAAGGCGCGGACCGAGGATGAACCGGCCCTGCATGTCCCGCGCCACCAGCCGGTGGTGTTCCAGAGCCACGGCCAGCCGGTGGGCTGTGGGTCGTGCCAGTCCGGTGGCCCCGACCAGACCCGCGAGGGTGGCCGGACCGGACTCCAGAGCGCTCAGGACAAGGGCCGCCTTGTCCAGAACGCCGACGCCGCTACTGTTGTCCATGAAACGATACTCCCGTCTCACTCTGTGAAACGCAAGTTCAATTTTCTCCGGAACGCGCCACCCTTGAAGCACACGGCGGTCCGCGCACGGCGGACCGGGTGCCGGACGCCCGTATGCACCGAGATCACGGCGCGGGCGTCGCTTCCTCAGGTTCTCTAGATGTGTCGGCGCGACCGTGGCCGGCCGGAGGGAAAGCGATGGGTAGGACACTCGCGGAGAAGGTCTGGGACGATCATGTCGTCCGGCGCGCCGAGGGCGAGCCCGACCTCCTCTACATCGATCTGCACCTGCTGCACGAGGTGACCAGCCCGCAGGCCTTCGACGGGCTGCGCAAGGGCGGCCGCCGGGTGCGCCGGCTCGACCTCACCATCGCCACCGAGGACCACAACACCCCGACGCTGGACATCGACAAGCCCATCGCCGACCCGGTCTCCCGCGCCCAGCTCGAGACGCTGCGCAAGAACTGCGCGGAGTTCGGCGTCCGGCTGCACCCGCTCGGCGACGTCGAGCAGGGCGTCGTCCACGTCGTGGGACCGCAGCTCGGCCTGACCCAGCCCGGCACCACGGTCGTCTGCGGCGACTCCCACACCTCCACGCACGGCGCGTTCGGTGCCCTGGCGTTCGGCATCGGCACCTCCCAGGTCGAGCACGTGCTGGCCACCCAGACGCTGCCGATGGCCCGCCCGAAGACCATGGCCATCACCGTCGAGGGCGAACTGCCCGACGGTGTCACCGCCAAGGACCTGATCCTCGCGATCATCGCCCGCATCGGCACCGGCGGCGGCCAGGGCTACGTCCTGGAGTACCGGGGCCCGGCCATCGAGAAGCTCTCGATGGAGGCGCGGATGACCATCTGCAACATGTCCATCGAGGCCGGTGCCCGCGCGGGCATGATCGCCCCCGACGAGACCACGTTCGCCTACCTCCAGGGCCGCCCGCACGCCCCCGAGGGCGCCGACTGGGACGCGGCGGTGGAGTACTGGAAGACCCTGCGCACCGACGACGACGCGGTCTTCGACGCCGAGGTCGTCATCGACGCCTCCGCGCTCTCGCCGTTCGTCACCTGGGGCACCAACCCCGGCCAGGGCGCACCGCTTTCGGCGTCCGTCCCCGACCCGGCTTCGTACGAAGACGCTTCGGAGCGGTACGCCGCCGAAAAGGCCCTGGAATACATGGGGTTGACCGCCGGGCAGCCGCTGCGCGACATCCGGGTCGACACCGTCTTCGTAGGCTCCTGCACCAACGGCCGCATCGAGGACCTGCGCTCCGTCGCCGAGATCCTGCGGGACCGCAAAGTCGCCGACGGCGTACGGATGCTGGTCGTCCCCGGCTCCGCGCGGGTCGGTCTCCAGGCCGTCTCCGAGGGCCTGGACGTGGTCTTCAAGGAGGCCGGTGCCGAATGGCGGTACGCGGGCTGCTCGATGTGCCTCGGCATGAACCCCGACCAGCTCGCGCCGGGGGAGCGCTCCGCATCCACCTCCAACCGCAACTTCGAGGGCCGGCAGGGCAAGGGCGGCCGTACGCACCTGGTCTCCCCGCAGGTCGCCGCCGCCACCGCCGTCCTCGGCCATCTGGCCTCGCCCGCCGACCTGTCCGACGCCACCGCGCCCGCCGGCGCCGGAGCCTGAGAACCGGAGCCCGATCACCATGGAAGCCTTCACCACCCACACCGGCCGGGCCGTACCGCTGCGCCGGAGCAACGTCGACACCGACCAGATCATCCCCGCGCACTGGCTCAAGAAGGTGACCCGGGACGGCTTCGAGGACGGCCTCTTCGAGGCGTGGCGCAAGGACCCCTCCTTCGTCCTCAACCGCCCCGAGCGGCAGGGCGCCACGGTCCTGGTCGCCGGTCCCGACTTCGGCACCGGTTCCTCCCGCGAGCACGCGGTCTGGGCACTGCAGAACTACGGCTTCAAGGCCGTGATCTCCGCCCGGTTCGCCGACATCTTCCGCGGCAACTCGCTGAAGAACGGGCTGCTCACGGTGGTGCTCGACCAGAAGGTCGTGGACGCGCTGTGGGAGCTGACCGAGAGCGACCCCGAGGCGGAGATCACCGTCGACCTCGAAGCCCGCGAGGTGCGCGCCGAGGGCGTCACCGCCTCCTTCGAACTGGACGAGAACTCCCGCTGGCGGCTGCTGAACGGCCTCGACGACATCTCCCTCACCCTGCGCGAGGAGGACGACATCGCGGCCTACGAGGCGCGGCGTCCCGCCTTCAAGCCCCGGACGCTGCGGGTCTGATCCGGGCCCGTCCGCAAGACGGGTTTCGGCCACCCCAACGTCCCCTCTGTACCCCCGATCACCACGATTGGGGGTACAGCCATGTCCGGGTCCTGACGGCTTCGGACCGGTCCCTCTCTCTACCCAACTCCCCTTTCTGCAGGCTTGGTTGCAGGTCAGGACGGCCGCCCGGAAGAGGTCCTCGAAGGGCTCTCGCGCGGCGCGCGGAGGCGGCAGTTGCCCCCTGCGCAGGCGACAACTCGCCCCAGATGGCACAATCTGTGCATGGAACACGACGGCCAACTCCAGCTCTATGCGGCAGTCGCGGACCAACTCAAACAAGCGCACACAACAGTGCGCGCACTGCAAGTCCCGGAGGGCGTACGGATGGCGCTGACCCGGAAGCTGCTGGTCATCACGGCCATGGCCAAACACGATCTCGCCGGTGCGGCAAGGCGGCTGGAGCGGTTCACCGAAGACCTCGACGCGGGCCGAGTGCCCGAAGAGGACAACTGAACTTCTCTGGAGAAACGCCGATTCCGTTGCGGCACAAGGGTGAGAAGCCCGTTTCGTGTTTGATTTGCGGTATATATCTGCCTAACGTGCGAAAAAGCTTGAACAGTTTCGTTCTGGCGATGTCTCCGAAGGGGAAGACGTGAACAAGGCGCAGCTCGTAGAAGCGATTGCCGACAAGATGGGGGGCCGCCAGCAGGCCGCCGATGCTGTCGACGCGGTCCTGGACGCCATCGTCCGCGCCGTCGTCGCGGGCGACCGGGTCTCGGTCACCGGCTTCGGGTCCTTCGAGAAGGTGGACCGCCCCGCCCGCTACGCCCGTAACCCGCAGACCGGCGAGCGGGTCCGGGTGAAGAAGACCTCGGTGCCGCGCTTCCGCGCCGGCCAGGGCTTCAAGGATCTGGTGAGCGGTTCGAAGAAGCTGCCGCGCGGTGGCGAGGTCTCCGTGAAGAAGGCGCCCAAGGGCAGCCTCACCGGCGGCGCTTCCGCGACGGTGAAGAAGGCCGCGGCCAAGAAGACCACCAAGGCCGCCGCCGCGAAGAAGACCGCCGCCAAGAAGGCCGCCCCGGCCAAGACGACGGCCGCCGCCAAGAAGACCACGGCGAAGAAGGCGCCCGCCAAGAAGTCGACGGCGACCGCCAAGACCGCCGCCGCGAAGAAGACCACCGCCAAGAAGGCCCCGGCGAAGAAGGTCACCGCGAAGAAGGCGCCCGCCAAGAAGTCGACGGCGCGCAAGACCGCCGCCAAGAAGGCCACCGCCCGCTAGGCGTCAGGTCCCCGCGGTCGGCCAGGACACCCGAGGGCGCTCAACACGCCGGGCCGGACTCCCACCGGGAGTCCGGCCCGCGGTGTGTCGGCAGGAAGCGGTGTGTCCGGGGAGGGCTCAGAACGTCTGGAGGGTCACCAGCGTGATCCGGCGCCCCCCGGACGCCCCTTCGGCGCCCTCCGCCTCGGTCTCGATCCGTACCCGCTGACCCGGCCGCAGCAGCCGCAGCCCGCCCGCGTCGAACGCCGCCGCGTCGAAGGGCAGCGGGGTGCCGTCGTCCAGCAGCACCTGTCCGCTGCGGGTTTCGGGGTCGTACGTGTAAGCGGTCGCCTGCATGACGGCAGCCTACTGGCCGGGCGTGGGCACCGCCGGGGGCCGCAGTGCCGCCGACGCGGCCGTGTACGGACCCACCCCGAGCGCCAGCGCCGCCCGCAGATCCGCGCCCGTGTCCACGTCCTGCCGTACCGAGTCCACGTCCGCGAGCAGCAGTTCCGCCGCTCCCGAGGCGCGGTGCCGGTCCCGGGAGGCGCCCCCGAAGCCGGGCTCCAGGCAGTGGCCGGGGGCCGCCGTGAGCAGCGTGGTGCCGATCCCGGCCGCGTCCGCGAGGAACGCCCGCGGAAAGACCGCCGCCGCCTCCAGGACCCGGGACAGCTCCGCCGGACGCAGCGCGGGCAGATCGGCGTTGAGGGCGGCGACGGCCGCACCGGGCCGCAGGGCGCGCACGGCGGCGGCGCCGTGCGCCAGGGCGGCGTTCAGACCCCCCTCCGGCACGTCGGGGACGATCCGGGCGCCCAGCGCCGCCAGTTCCCGGCCGGCCACCGCGTCATCCGTGACGACCGCCACACCCGTCACTCGCGTACACCGCAGTACCGCCGCCACCGTGTCCTGCGCGAACGCCAGAACCAGACCGGCCCGCACGCCGTCCGGAACGGCGGCCGCGAGCCTGCTCTTGGCCTGTGCCAAGGGTTTCAGGGGGATCACCAAGGTCCACTGCACCGGCGTACCGTCCCTCTCTCGTCGCGGTCATTGTCACCCGCGGAGCCGGGCGTCTTCCGTCCGGCCGGTTTTGGGGGAATGCTGTGAAGCCCCATCCGGGGGCGGTGCGTACTGACGTGCGGGCGTACGGTGTTCTCGACAGACCGGCGGCCTCAAGTGAAACTTGTGCGACCACCGGCCGAGATGACGGCCCTCAGAGGCCCTGGAGGAAGGTGTCCGCGTGTCCCGCCGCAGAATCGGCTTCTGGTACCGCTTCGCCGCGGTGATCTGCAAACCGCCGCTGGCGGTTCTGATCAAGCGTGACTGGCGCGGAATGGAGCACATTCCGGCCGAGGGCGGATTTATCACCGCGGTGAACCACAATTCACACGTCGACCCCTTCGCGTACGCGCACTATCAGTACAACACCGGCCGGGTTCCGCGATTCCTCGCGAAGAGCGGCCTTTTCAAGAAGGGATTCGTGGGCGCCGCGATGCGCGGCACCGGACAGATCCCGGTTTACCGCGAGAGCACCGACGCGCTGAGCGCGTTCCGCGCCGCCATCGACGCCGTGGAGCGCGGCGAGTGCGTCGCCTTCTACCCCGAGGGCACCCTCACCCGTGACCCCGACGGCTGGCCCATGACCGCCAAGACCGGAGCGGCCCGCGTGGCCCTCCAGACCAAGTGCCCGGTCATCCCCGTCGCGCAGTGGGGCTGCAACGAACTCCTGCCGCCCTACGCGAAGAAGCCCCATCTCTTCCCGCGCAAGACCCACCACGTCCTCGCCGGACCGCCCGTCGACCTCTCCCGGTTCTACGACCGCGAGATGACCGCCGAGGTGCTCAAGGAGGCGACCGAGGTCATCATGGCCGCCATCACCCGGCAGCTCGAGGAGATCCGCGGCGAGAAGGCGCCCGCCACCCCCTACGACCCGCGCCGCGAGCGGATCGAGCAGCGCCGCAGGACCCGCGCCCAGTCCGGCCCGGAGGGCCCGGCCGTCAAGGAGCCCGCTCCCGCCGAGACCGCCGGCACCGAAGGGGGGAGCGCCAAGTGAGCGCACCCGTCCGCGCCGCCGTCATGGGCACCGGATCGTGGGGCACCGCCTTCGCGATGGTGCTCGCCGACGCGGGCTGCGAGGTGACCCTGTGGGCCCGCCGCCCGGAGGTGGCCGAGGTGGTCAACTCCACGCGCACAAACCCCGACTACCTGCCCGGTGTCGAACTCCCGGACAACCTGCGCGCCACCTCGGACGCCGCCGAGGCCCTGCGGGACGCGGACTTCACCGTCCTGACGATCCCCTCCCAGACGCTGCGCGCCAACCTCGCCGAGTGGGCCCCGCTGCTCGCCCCGCACACGGTCGTCGTCTCCCTGATGAAGGGCATCGAACTCGGCTCCGCCATGCGGATGAGCGAGGTCGTCGAGGACGTCGCGAAGATCCCGGCCGAGCGCGTCGCCGTGGTCACCGGGCCCAACCTCGCCCGTGAGGTGGCCGCGCGGATGCCGGCCGCCGCCGTGGTCGCCTGCACCGACGAGTCCGTGGCCCGGCGGCTCCAGGCGGCCTGCCACACGCCGTACTTCCGGCCGTACACCAACACCGACGTGGCCGGCTGCGAGCTCGGCGGCGCGGTCAAGAACGTGATCGGGCTCGCGGTCGGCATCGCCGACGGCATGGGGCTCGGCGACAACGCCAAGGGTTCGCTCATCACGCGCGGCCTCGCGGAGACCACCCGGCTCGGCATGGCGCTCGGCGCCGACCCGCTCACCTTCTCCGGCCTCGCCGGACTCGGTGACCTCGTCGCCACCTGCTCCTCACCGCTCTCGCGCAACCACACCTTCGGCACCAACCTCGGCAAGGGCATGACGCTCGCGGAGACCATCGCGGTCACCAAGCAGACCGCCGAGGGCGTCAAGTCCTGCGAGTCCGTGCTCGATCTGGCCCGCAGGCACAGTGTCGACATGCCCATCACCGAGACGGTGGTGGACATCGTGCACGAGGGCAAGCCGCCGGTGGTCGCCCTCAAGGAGCTGATGTCGCGCAGCGCGAAGCCCGAACGACACTGAGCGACACGGCACCCGCAAGCGCCCCGGTCAGCGCTGTCGCCACGGTGTACTAACGGGTACTCTCATCGCGATATGAGCACCGAGAACCTCCCCCAGAGCCCCGAGCAGAAGCCGTCGCGCAAGCCGCGTGTGGCCGTCGTCTTCGGCGGCCGCAGCTCCGAACACGGGATCTCCACGGTCACCGCCGGCGCCGTCCTCGGTGCCGTCGACCGGACCAAGTACGACGTCCTGCCGATCGGCATCACCCGGGACGGCCGCTGGGTGCTGACGGCCGACGAGCCCGAGCGCATGGCCATCGCCGAGCGCCGCACCCCCGAGGTCGCGGACGTGGCCGAGCCGGGCGAGGGCGGCGTGGTGCTCCCCGTCGACCCGGCCAGCCGCGAGGTCGTCTACAGCGAGCCCGGCGCGGTGCCCAAGGCGCTCGGCGAGGTCGACGTGGTCTTCCCGGTGCTGCACGGCCCCTACGGCGAGGACGGCACCCTGCAGGGACTCCTGGAGCTGTCCGGTGTGCCGTACGTCGGCTGCGGTGTGCTCGCCTCGGCCGTCGGCCAGGACAAGGAGTACATGAAGCGGGTGTTCACCTCCTTCGGGCTCAAGGTCGGCCCGTACGTGGTGATCCGGCCCCGCGAGTGGGAGCGGGACGAGTCCGCCGCCCGCAAGAAGATCGTTGACTTCGCCGGTGAGCACGGCTGGCCGCTGTTCGTGAAGCCCGCCCGCGCGGGCTCCTCCATCGGCATCACCAAGGTGGACGGTCTCTCCGGTCTGGACGAGGCGATCGCCGAGGCCCAGCGGCACGACCCGAAGATCATCGTGGAGGCCGCGCTGAGCGGCCGCGAGATCGAGTGCGGTGTCCTGGAGTTCGAGGACGGCCCGCGCGCCTCCGTCCCGGCGGAGATCCCGCCGCCGAGCGCGCACGCGTACTACGACTTCGACGCCAAGTACATCGACTCCACCCCCGGTGTCGTCCCGGCCGCGCTCACCGCCGAGGAGACCGCCGAGGTCCAGCGGCTCGCGGTGGAGGCGTTCGAGGCGGCGGCCTGCGAGGGGCTCGTGCGCGCGGACTTCTTCCTCACCGACGGCGGCGAGTTCGTCATCAACGAGATCAACACCCTGCCCGGGTTCACGCCGATCTCGATGTACCCCAAGATGTGGGAGGCGTCCGGCATCTCCTACCCGGAGCTGGTGGACCGCCTGATCCAGGCGGCGCTGCGGCGCTCGACCGGGCTCCGCTAGGGCCTGTCTGACGATTCTCGTCTGCCGGGCGACGACGGGAATTGTCAGACAGGCCCTGGTCACCGGCTCAGTGCCGCATGGAGGCGATCCCCTTGGGGATCGCCTTCTTCACGGCCGGGGCCAGGGCGGACAGCGCGGGGGAGGCGTCGTCCGGGCCCGCGAGACCCCGCAGGGTCAGCTCCACGTACGCACGCCGGTTGGCGGTGGTGAAGCGCCAGACGCCGTCGCCCTGCTTCTCCATGAGCCAGTCCACTCCGTCGACCCCGCCCGGGATCGCGTCGGGGTCGTCTCCCGTGGCCACCTTCGGGTCGATCATCTTGGGCGGCCGGACCACCCCGCAGCGCAGTATGATCGCCGAGCCTCCCCAGCCCGCCGTGTACACGGACCGGGGACCGGGGTCGCTACGGCGCTTGCCGTCCACCGCCTCGGGCAGCACCTCGTGCAGCTTCCGGCACAGGGGGGCGGTGCGCGCGTCGGGGCGGGGAGCCTCGACCGAACCGCCGTCGTGCGCCGGGGAGCAGCCCGCGACCGCGATCAGCAGCGCGGGCGCGAGCAGGCCGAGGGGCCGGTGACGGAAGAAGTTCACCGGCCAAGGGTAGACGGGGGCTACAGATGGACGACCGGGCAGGTCAGTGTGCGCGTGATGCCGTCCACTTGCTGGACCTTCGCGACCACCATCCGACCCAGCTCGTCGACGGTGTCGGCCTGCGCGCGCACGATGACGTCGTAGGGCCCGGTGACGTCCTCGGCCCGGATCACTCCGGGAATCTTGCCGATCGTCTCGGCGACGGTCGACGCCTTGCCGACCTCCGTCTGGATCAGGATGTACGCCTGTACCACGGAACCTCCAGGGTGCGGCCACGAGGATCATGTGGGGGAAAGGAACGCCACGGTATCGCGTCGCCGGTCCCCGCGGGGAGACCTCCGCGACCGGGTCCGCGTGCCGGGGTGCGAGCGGGACGAAAGTTGACGGCCGGCGTCCCCGGGAAGGCCGCTCCGGCCGTATCGGGGACACTGAAGACGCGACCGGGCACGGACAGGCAGAGAAGGGGCTTGACGCCATGAAGGGCACAGTGGGTGAGCTCGGCGAGTTCGGGCTCATCCGGGAGCTGACCTCCCGTCTCACCACCACCCCGGCGGTCCGGGTCGGCCCCGGTGACGACGCCGCGGTGGTCGCCGCTCCGGACCGCCGGGTGGTGGCGAGCACCGACATCCTGCTGGAGGGCCGGCACTTCCGCCGCGACTGGTCCACCGCCTACGACGTGGGCCGCAAGGCCGCCGCGCAGAACCTGGCGGACATCGCCGCGATGGGCGCCGTGCCGACCGCGCTGCTGCTCGGCCTGGTCGTCCCGGCCGAACTGCCGGTCACCTGGCCCAGCGAGCTGATGGACGGCCTGCGCGACGAGTGCCGGGTCGCCGGTGCCTCGGTGGTCGGCGGGGACGTCGTCCGCGGGGACACGATCACGGTGTCGATCACCGCGCTCGGCGATCTGCGAAACCAGGAGCCGGTCACCCGCGCGGGCGCGCAGCCCGGCGACATGGTGGCCGTCACCGGCTGGCTCGGCTGGTCCGCCGCCGGGTTCGCGGTACTCTCCCGGGGCTTCCGCTCGCCGCGCGCCTTCGTGGAGGCCCACCGCCGCCCCGAGCCGCCGTACCACGCGGGTCCGGCCGCCGCCGCGCTCGGCGCCACCGCGATGTGCGACGTGAGCGACGGGCTGATCGCGGACCTCGGGCACATCGCCGAGGCCAGCAAGGTGCGCATCGACATCCGCTCCGGCGCGATCGACATCCCCACCCAGATGAACGACATCGGGCAGGCCGTCGGCGTGGACCCGCTCCAGTGGGTGCTGACCGGGGGAGAGGACCACGCGATCGTGGCCACCTTCCCGCCGGACGCCAAGCTGCCCGCCCGCTGGAAGATCATCGGTGAGGTCCTCAACCCCTCGGCGCTGCCCCAGGTGACCGTGGACGGCGCGCCCTGGACGAACAAGGGCGGCTGGGACCACTTCGGAGACGTGGAGTCGTGAGCGGGTCCCGGGTGCCGCCGCGCGTCCTGACCGTGGCGGGTTCGGACTCCGGCGGAGGCGCCGGTATCCAGGCCGATCTGAAGACGATGCTGGCCCTCGGCGTGCACGGCATGAGCGTGATCACGGCCGTGACGGCCCAGAACTCGCTCGGTGTGCGGGGCGCCTGGGAACTGCCCGTGGAGGCGGTGCGGGCGCAGTACCGCAGCGTGGTCGACGACATCGGCGTCCAGGCCGTGAAGACCGGGATGCTGGCCTCGGCGGAACTGGTCGAGGCGGTGGCGGAGTTGATCTCAGGCACGGACGCGCCCGCCGTGGTGGACCCGGTGGGCGTCTCCAAGCACGGCGACCCGCTGCTGGCCGACTCCGCCCTGGACTCCGTGCGCACCAGGCTGCTGCCGGTGGCCACCGTGGCCACCCCGAACCTGGATGAAGTGGCGCAACTCACAGGGATTCGAGCCGAGTCGGAGGGCGATCTGCGCCGGGCGGCCGGCGCGGTCCTGGCGTTCGGGCCGCGCTGGGTGCTGATCAAGGGCGGTCATCTGGCCGGGGACGCCGTTGATCTGCTCACGGACGGCTCCGAGGAGTACTGGCTGCGTGCTCCGCGTCACGACAACCGGCACACCCACGGCACGGGCTGCACACTCGCCTCGGCGCTCGCCTCCGGGCTGGCCAAGGGCCTCTCCGTGCCGCAGGCGGCCACGGAGGCCAAGGCGTACGTCACCGGGGCCATCGAGGCGGGGTTCGCGCTGGGCGCGGGCATCGGGCCGGTCGACCACGGCTGGCGCTTCCGGAACTGAGAAGGCCCGGGGCCGAGGGCTCCGGGCCTGAGACCGTCCTTGGGACAGTCTTACGCGCGCCGTCAGGGCAACGCGAAGAGCCGGCCCACGCGAAGGTGGACCGGCTCGACGCAGCAACCGACTATGGCCGCGCGCTTAGCAATTCGTCAGCGCGAGACCTTGCCGGCCTTGATGCACGAGGTGCAAGCGTTCACGCGCTTCGGCGTCCCGCCGACCACGGTACGGACGCGCTGGATGTTCGGGTTCCAGCGACGAGGCGTACGGCGGTGCGAGTGCGAGATGTTGTTGCCGAAGCCCGGCCCCTTGCCGCAGACGTCGCAGTTGGCAGCCACGGGTCACTCCAAAGACTTCAGATGCACTTACGGTTGATCCCGGCAGGCCGGGATCGAGACCCGGAGGTCCGAGATCTTGAGTGGCGTTGCCAGGGGGAATGGCCCGACCGGGATCGGGCAACCGGAGCAGCATACATCGGCTGCTTCCGTACAACGAAACTACCACGGTCACGGGGCAGGTCCGCTCCCGGCCCTGCTCCGGCGGACCCGGCCACGGGGTCTACGCTGCGAGCCACGGCCGGCCAGTCAGGGAGGCGCAGGTGGCGCAGGTGCCGCTGACATTCCTCGATGCTCTCGCGGTGCGCACCTGGTGCGGTGAGGCGCTGCGGGCGCTCGGACGCGCGCGCGAGGAGATCGACGCGATCAACGTCTATCCCGTCGCCGACGGGGACACGGGCACCAACCTCTACCTGACCATGGAGTCGGCCGCCGCCGCCGTGGAGGCGGTCTTCGCCGGATACGAGACCGGCACCGGGCGCCCCTCGCTCGCGGACGCCGTGCGCGCGATGGCCCACGGCGCGCTCATCGGGGCGCGCGGCAACTCCGGCACGATCCTGGCGCAGCTCCTGCGCGGGATGTCCCAGGTGCTCGCGGGGAGCGACGGTGGCGCCCGTCACACCGACGGGGTCCGGCTGCGGCTGGCCCTGCGGCACGCCGCCGACTCGGCCCGGGAGGCGGTGGCCCACCCGGTCGAGGGCACGGTGCTGACGGTGGCCTCGGCGGCCGCCCGCGCCGCGGAGACGGCCGGTGAGGACTGCGGGGCCGTCGCGCGGGCCGCCCACGAGGGCGCGCGGACCGCCCTGGCCGAGACCCCCGGACAGCTCGCGGTGCTGGGCCGCGCCGGGGTCGTGGACGCGGGCGGACGGGGCCTGGTCGCGGTGCTCGGGGCGCTGGTGGAGGCGGTCACGGGGGAGACGGTCGAGGACACGGCCGTCGCCGTGGGGGAAAGAGCCGTGGCCGTCGAGGGGGACGCCGTCGCGCCCGCCCCCGCCCCGGTCGAGGCGTGCCCCGAGAGCGCGGAGCTCGGCGGCCCCGCCTACGAGGTCGTCTACCTGCTGGAGGCCGGTGACGCGGCCGTGGCGCGGCTGCGCGGGCGCCTGGACGCCCTCGGTGACTCCCTCGTGGTGGTCGGCGGCGACGGGCTGTGGAACGTCCATGTGCACGTCGACGACGCCGGAGCCGCGGTGGAGGCGGGCGTGGAGGCCGGGCGGCCGTACCGGATCAGGATCACCCACTTCGCGGCCGGGGACGTCCACACCGGCGGCGAGCCGCCCGCGCGCGAGCGCGTCCAGCGGGCCGTCGTGGCCGTCGTGCCGGGGGAGGGGCTCGCGGGGCTGTACGCCGAGGCCGGGGCCACCACCGTGCTCGCCCGGCCCGGGGAGCCGCCCGCGAGCGGGGAACTGGCCGAGGCGCTGCGGCGCGCGCACGCCCGCGAGGTGGTGCTGCTGCCCAACGACGCCGAACTGCGTCACACCGCCGCCGCGGCGGCCGAGCAGGCCCGCGCCGAGGGTATCCGGGTGGCTCTCATCCCGACCCGCTCGGCGGTGCAGGGCATCGCCGCGCTCGCCGTGCACGAGCCCGGGCGCCGCTTCGACGAGGACGTGGTCCAGATGACCTCGGCGGCCGGCGCCACCCGGCACGCCGAGGTCGTCGTCGCCGAGCACCAGTCCTGGACCACGGCCGGAATCTGCCAGGCCGGGGACGTGCTCGGCCTGATCGACGGCGACGTGGCGGTCATCGGACCCGACCTCACGGCCACCGCCGAGACCGTTCTGGACCGGATGCTCCAGGCGGGCGGCGAGCTGGTCACCCTGGTCGTGGGCGACGAGACCCCCGAGGAGGTCGCCGACCGCCTGGAGTCCCGGGTGCGCGACGCCTACCTGGCCGTGGACACGGTGGTGTACCGGGGCGGCAGGCAGGGGGCGCTGCTGCTGATCGGCGTGGAGTAGGGCGCCGGGCGGCCGGGAAGCGAGCGCGCCTCAGGCTTCCTCGGGCGGCTCGGGCAGGTGGTCGAGCAGACGCGCGGCCTCCGTGCGGCGGGCGTGGGCGACCTCGTCCGTGTCGTCGGCGTCGGCGTAGAGCGCGAGGACGGTACGAGCGCGAGCCAGAGCGCCCTCCTGTTGGCCCAGGTCGAACTCAACTCGCCCGGCGGCCAGTTCGGCGCTCGTGCGGCTGTGGAGGCCGTCGGACCCGAGGGTGCCGAAGACCGTCGCCGCCCGCTCCATCTGCTCCAGTGCCCGGGTCAACGCGGCCCGCATCGCTTCCTCTTCGGACGCCTCGCCGGCCAGGCGGATCAGCAGGTCGCCGAACTGGCGGTGGGTGTGGCCGAGTTCGTCGGTGAGTTCGGTGTGCGCCATGGGGTCGGCCGCGTCCTCCCGTGCCTCGCCGCACTCGCGCACCGCCTGGGCCATCAGCCGCCGCGCGTCCTCGGCCCCGTCCTCCTGGCCGGCCGCCAGCCACGCGCGGGCGCGCAGCGAGCGGACCAGGAAGCGGACGTTGCCCAACTGCCGCCACAGCTCGGCGGCTTGCGCATAGGCGCGGTCCGCCTCGGCCGGGAGGCCCGCGTGACCCAGGGACTCGCCCGCCAGGTGCGCCAGCGTGGCGTGGTCCTGCTGCTCGGGCCAGTGCCGGGCGATCTCGGCGGCGAGCAGCCGCTGTTCGGCGGCGTCCCGGTGCTCGCCCAGCTCGCTCAGACAGTCCCCGAGCCACCAGCGGGTCTGCACCACCGTGCCGTCCCCGTGCCGCTCCACCGACAGCTCCGCGAGCGCCGACTCCAGCACCTCGGCCGCCTCCGCCCAGCGGCCCCGGCGCAGCAGGGCACCGCCCAGCAGATGCCGGGCCCAGGCGCCGAGCGTGCCGCTCTCGCCCGCCTCGTCCGCCCAGTGCGCGGCGTCCAGCGCCTGAGCGGCCGCCTCCTCGGCGTCGCCCCGGCCGCCGGTCACCTCCGCCAACTGGAGATGCAGCTGCGCCCGCGCGACCGGTTCGAGGTACGGCCCGCCGTGCGCGAGGGCGCCCCGCAGCGCCTCCTCGGTCTCCTCCGTCCGCCCGAGCCGGTGCGCCAGCGCCGCGACCCGCACGTCGTACTCCGGCGTGAACCAGGGCAGCCCGGCGGCCACGAACTCCTCGGTGGCCCGCCGGAACAGCGTCACCGCCTGCTCCAGATCACCGCTCAGCTCGGCCAGCTCGGCCAGCATCGCGTGCACCTCGGCGGCCCGCGCCGCCAGCCGCACGTCGTCAACGGTGCGCCCGTCGACCAGCGCCAGGATCTCCCGCACGAGCCGCACGACGGCCTCCGCCGCCTCCGGATCGGGCTCCGCCGCCCGCCCGTCCCCGGGGACGTCCCCGAGCACGGCCGCTCCGCCGTGCACCGCGCGCATCAGCACCCGGGCCCGGCTCATCAGCACCGCCGCCGTCTGCCGGAGCCCGGTGGCGTCCTCGGCGTACAGCGCCAGCGCCCGGTCGTACAGCTCCCCGGTCGCGGCCAGGGCCGGCGCCATGTCGCCGGTGAGGGCACGGATGTACGCGGCCCGGCCCCGGGCGGCCAGTGCCTCGCCGGGGTCGCCCGCCTCCAGGTACAGCTCGGCGGCCCGCTCGAAGAGCGCGACGCCCTCCGGGCCCCGGTCCATCGCCTCGTGGTCCGCGATCTCCGCCCGGTCGCGGGCGTCCAGCTCCACGCCCTCGGCGGCCCGTGCCACCGCCGCCCACGCCTCGGTCGCGTGCGGACGCAGCCCGTCCGACAGGCGCCGCGCCTCCGCGAGCAGCGCGGGCAGCCCCGCCCGGTCCGGCTCGGCGGACACCCCGAGCGGCGCGGCCACCGGCGCCGTGGCGGCCCGTACCGTCCGCACGCCCAGCGGCAGCCGCTCCACCAGCGGCTCCTGCGCCATCCGCGCCCGCGCCCGGTCGCCCACGTACGAGGTGCCGTTGCGGGCGTCGAAACGCCCGGCCAGCTCCAGCGCCTCCGCCCGGGCCCACCCGGCCAGCTCCCGCGCGGTCCAGCCCCGCCCGGCCGGCCCCGGCACCTGACGCTCGCTGAGACCGAGCCAGGTCAGCCGGTCCATCAGCAGCGCCACCACCGACAGGAAGTCCAGAAGGCTGCGCGGATGCCCGGTGTCCGTGAAGTACGCGGGCCGCTGCGCGAGCAGCTCCAGACCGCGCGCCTCGTTGCCGGTCAGCGCGCAGAACTCCACATGGTCCGCGTAGGCGTTCCGCATACTCTCCATCGGCCGCACCAGCCGGAAACCCCGCAGATGGTGGGCGCGCGCCTCGTCCAGGCGGCCCAGCCGCAGCAGCGGGAGCAGCGAGGAGCCCAGCACCTGGTGCGGCTCGTGCGCACAACTGAACTCGCCGTCCAGGACCGGACCCCACAGCTCCAACGCCTCCGCGTCCCGGCCCAGTTCGGCCTGCCACACCCCCTGCCCGTGCAGCTCGCAGGCATGGCAGTCCGCCATCGAGTCCCGGTCCGCCGCCAGCCACGCGGCGTACGCCCGCTCCGCCCGAGCCCGGTCCCCGACATGCGCGGCCACGCTGAACTCCGCGCTGCGCACCGCCCGTTCGGAATGACCCGCGATCCGGTACCGCTCCTCCATCTCGCGCAGCCACGTCTCGACCGAGGCCAGCGGGATGTGCGGCTGGCCCAGCATCCCCGCCGACATCCACTTGAACACCCAGTGCAGCGAGTGCGCCTCGTACGCGTCGAAGTCCTCGGGGCGTTCGTCCCACATCCGCAGCAGCCGTGCGAAGGGCACGAACATGCGGTCCTTCTCGGAGCTGTAGTTGTAGACGTTCAACTGGTGCCCCAGCGCCTCGATCACCGCGAGCGGAATGCCCAGCTTCTCGGCCTCGGTGAGCAGTTCCTCCGCACGCGCGTTGCGCGCCGGACCCTCGGGCCGCTCGGCGTTCTCCGCCATGGCCCGGCGCAGCGCGTCGAAGTCCCGGATCGCGTCCGTCACTTGCGGTCCTCCCCATGGGTCGCCCACTCCAGCAGCCCGATGAACGCCCGGTTCAGCAGCGCCGTGTCGGCGGGCCTCAGCGGCCGCCGCGCCATCAGCAGCGCCTGCCCGTACAACGACTCCGTGGCCGTGCCGATCAGCTCCGCGTCCCCCAGCGAACCGATGCGCCGGATCAGCGGGTTGAGATGGTTCAGCACCAGCCGGGCGCGAGGCGCGCTCCCGCGCAGCGAACCCAGGATGCCCGCCCACAGCTCGTTCGCCTGCTCCTCCGCCTCCGCGCGGGCCTGTTCGTGCCGTGCCGCCCGGTCGTCCAGATGCAGCGCGGGCACCGACAGCGGATGGAACGCGCGCAGCACGACGTCACAGCCCAGCGGGTCCAGCTTCGCCCGCGCCGCCGCCAGGAACCCCGACAGCGCCAGCTCCTCCGCCGGGTCCACCGTGTCCAGATGCGCGGTAACGGTGTCCGGGTCCAGCTCCGCGACCACCGTCCCGGGCCGCACCGACGGCAGCGCCTCCACCAGCTCGCTGTCGTAGGTGTAACCGCCGTTGATCACCCCGATCCCCTGCGCCGAGGCGATCGCGGCGACCTGCCGGTACTCCTCGACCGTCCGCGTGAAGTGCACCACCGGGTGCCGCTGCGCGAACTCCTCCAGGGACAGCCGCCCGTCCGTCGTCTCGAACGGCAGCCAGGGCAGCATGATCCGGAGCATCTCGCCGTCGTGCCGCGCCAGCGACTTCACACCCAGGTGATGCACCGCGAGGAACGCGCTCAGCCGCTCCGGATCGCCCGCCGCGAGCCCGGTCAGCCAGCCCCGGATGCGCTCGCCCAGCGCCTCCCGCACCGCCGCCAGCGTCTCGTCCTCGTACAGCGCCTCGCGCGAGGCCGTCGGCCGCAGACTGTCCGTGTCCAGCACACAGCGCACGAAGAACGCCCAGTCCGGCAGGAGCTGTTCGGCCCGCTCGGTCAGCAGCATCCCCTTGAGGTGCACCCGGTGCGTGGCCCGCTGCGCGGGGCTCACCGCCGAGGGCAGCACGTACGCCACCCCGCGCACCCCGGCCAGCGGCACGTCCAGCGAGATCGAGTCCAGCGGGGTGAAACCGAACAGCTCGTGGCAGTGCCGGGCCAGCCCCGCCCGCCGCTCGGCCGGGCTCGGCCAGGCACGGTCCCAGGGCGCCGGGAGGTCGGTCACCGCCTCCTCGCCGACCCGCACGTCGTACGGCAGCAGCGAACCGAAGTCCCGGGCCAGCGCCCGCACCCGCTCCGGCGACAGCCACTCCGCCGCCCCCGCCCGCGCCACCAGGTGCACGGTGGTGCCCGGCTCGGTCCGCGCGGAACCGGGCAGCGCGCGCACGGTGTACGACCCGTCGTCGCGCGCCGTCCACTCCACCGGCGCCGCCCGCGGATCGAGGGCGCTGCGGCTGACCACGCGGACCCGCTCGGCCACCACGAAGCAGGCCAGCAGCCCGATGCCGAACTGCCCGAGGAACCCGGACCGGGCCTCCTGCAGCCCCTCGGCCCGCTTGGAGCTGCGCCCGATCGTCGCGAGCAGACTGTGCACGTCCGGCTCGGTGAGCCCGACGCCGCTGTCCTCGATCCGCAGACCGCCCTCGCCATCGGCGTACAACCGCACGGTCGCCGGTGCGCCGGGGTCCCGCTCCCGCCGGGCGGTGACGGCGTCCACGGCGTTCTGCAGCAGCTCGCGCAGATAGACCCTGGGACTGGAGTAGAGGTGATGGGAGAGCAGGTCCACCAGACCACGCAGGTCGACCTGGAACGTATGGGGCGACGGGGAAGCCTGGGACGGCTGTGAGGTCTGGGAGTCCATCGTCACGGCGCCGGTGGGGGGAAACGCGTCCGGCGCGGGGTCGGGCGGTCCGGGTGGGGCGGTGACCGCGGGGGATGGCTGGGGCGGGTCATCCTAGGCCCGAGCCGATGACCTGACCAGGGGTTTCCCCGATGTCCCTGACCAGCGCGCCGCCCGCCGTATACGGCGGCGGACGGCGGGGCCGTTTCGCGGGGGCGGGGCGGCGGCTGGGGCATTGTCGGTGGCGTGGTGTGCAATGGATCTCGTGCCCGCACTGCGAGAACCACTGAAGAAAGTGCTCGGCCCCGCCACCGCGAAGGTGATGGCCGAGCACCTCGGCCTGCACTCCGTCGGCGATCTGCTGCACCACTACCCGCGCAGATACGAGGAGCGCGGCCAGCTCACCCACCTCGCCGACCTCCCCATGGACGAACACGTCACGGTGGTCGCCCAGGTCGCGGACGCCCGGCTGCACACCTTCGCCTCCGCCCGCGCCCCGCGCGGCAAGGGCCAGCGCCTCGAAGTCACCATCACGGACGGCATGGGACGCCTCCAACTGGTCTTCTTCGGCAACGGCGTGCACAAGCCGCACAAGGAACTTCTGCCCGGCACCCGCGCGATGTTCTCCGGCAAGGTCTCCGTCTTCAACCGCCGCCTCCAACTCGCCCACCCCGCCTACGAACTGCTGGACAAGGACGACGACAGCGAGGACGCGGCCGAGAACTGGGCCGGCGCCCTGATCCCGCTCTACCCGGCCACCGCCAAACTGGAGTCCTGGAAGATCGGCAAGGCCGTCCAGACGGTCCTCCCGAGCGCCGCGGAAGCCCTCGACCCCCTCCCGCCGGCCCTGCGCGAGGGCCGCGGGCTCGTCACCCTCCCCGAAGCCCTCCTCAAGATCCACCGCCCCCGGACCAAAGCCGACGTCGCCGACGCCCGCGCCCGCCTGAAGTGGGACGAGGCATTCGTCCTCCAGGTGGCCCTCGCCCGCCGCCGGCACGCCGACACCCAACTCCCCGCCGTCCCCCGCGAACCCAAGCCCGACGGCCTGCTCACCGCCTTCGACGACCGTCTCCCCTTCACCCTCACCGAGGGCCAGCAACGCGTCTGCGCCGAGATCTTCACCGACCTCGCGACGGCCCACCCGATGCACCGGCTGCTCCAGGGGGAGGTGGGTTCGGGAAAGACCATGGTGGCCCTGCGCGCCATGCTCGCCACCGTCGACGCGGGCGGGCAGGCGGCCATGCTCGCGCCCACCGAAGTGCTCGCGCAGCAGCACCACCGGTCGGTCACCGAGATGATGGGGGAGCTGGCCGAGGGCGGGATGCTGGGCGGGGCCGAGCACGCGACCAAGGTGGTGCTGCTGACCGGATCGATGGGCGCGGCCGCCCGGCGCAAGGCGCTGCTCGACATCGCCACCGGGGAGGCGGGCATCGTCATCGGCACGCACGCGCTGATCGAGGACGTGGTCCAGTTCCACGACCTCGGCCTGGTGGTCGTGGACGAACAGCACCGGTTCGGCGTCGAACAGCGCGACGCGCTGCGCGGCAAGGGCAAGCAGCCCCCGCACCTGCTGGTCATGACGGCCACCCCGATCCCGCGCACCGTCGCGATGACCGTCTTCGGGGACCTGGAGACCTCCGTCCTGGACCAGCTCCCGGCCGGCCGCTCCCCGATCGCCACCCATGTCGTCCCGGCCGCCGACAAGCCCCACTTCCTGGCCCGCGCCTGGGAACGCGTCCGCGAGGAGGTGGCGGGCGGCCATCAGGCGTACGTCGTCTGCCCCCGCATCGGGGACGAGCAGGACACCGCCGCCGAGAAGAAGGCCACCGAGGGCGACAAGCGCCCCCCGCTCGCCGTCCTCGACATCGCCGACCAGCTCGCCGAGGGCCCCCTCCAGGGACTGAGCGTCGAGGTCCTGCACGGCAGGATGCACCCCGACGACAAGGACGCGGTGATGCGCCGCTTCGCGGCAGGGGAGACGGACGTCCTGGTCGCCACCACGGTCATCGAGGTCGGCGTCAACGTCCCCAACGCCACCGCCATGGTCATCATGGACGCCGACCGCTTCGGCGTCTCCCAGCTCCACCAGCTGCGCGGCCGCGTGGGCCGGGGCTCCGCCCCCGGACTCTGCCTCCTGGTCTCCGAGATGCCCGAGGCCAGCCCCGCCCGCCGCCGCCTCGCCGCCGTCGCCTCCACCCTCGACGGCTTCGAACTCTCCCGCCTGGACCTGGAGGAACGCCGCGAGGGCGACGTCCTCGGCCAGGCCCAGTCCGGCGCCCGCACCAGCCTGCGCGTCCTGGAGGTCATCGAGGACGAAGAGATCATCGCGGAGGCGAGGAAGGAAGCCACGGCAGTGGTCGAGTCCGACCCCGACCTGGAGAAATACCCAGCCCTGCGCACAGCCCTGGACGCGTTGCTGGACGAGGAGAGAGAGCAGTACCTGGAAAAGGGCTGAGGCGCAGCTCCCAAGGGGCGCGGGACCGTGGCGATTTGCGGCTCCGCCGGGTGGGCGCGACCAGCCGGCCGCGACCGTCACCCGCCAACGCATCGATCCCCTCCCCACCACCTGCGAAAATAAAGCGCACCCCACCACATGAAGGAACCGCTCACATGACCCGCGTGATCGCCGGTACGGCAGGCGGACGGCGCCTCTCGGTGCCGCCCGGCACTGGAACCCGCCCCACATCGGACCGCGCACGCGAAGCCCTCTTCTCCACCTGGCAGTCCCTCCTCGCCACCCCCCTGGACGGCACCCGGGTCCTGGACCTCTACGCGGGCTCCGGAGCTGTGGGCCTGGAGGCCCTCTCCCGGGGCGCGAGCCACACCCTCCTGGTCGAAGCGGACGCCCGCGCGGCGAAAACCGTCCGCGAGAACGTGAAGAACATCGGCCTCCCCGGCGCCGAGGTCAGAACGGGCAAAGCCGAGCAAGTCGTTCGCACCGCGCCTCCCGCCGAGCCGTACGACCTGGTCTTCCTGGACCCCCCGTACGCGGTCTCCGACGACGACCTCCGCGAGATCCTCCTCACACTCCGGTCCGGGGGCTGGCTGACCGAAGACGCCCTGGTCACCGTGGAGCGCAGCACCAGAGGCGGGGAATTCGGGTGGCCGGAGGGCTTCGAGGCGATCCGGTCCCGTCGCTACGGCGAGGGAACGTTTTGGTACGGTCGCGCCGCCTCTACGTGCGAAGACGCACGATGACCGGACCGGAGAGCGAGGGATCTCAAGTGCGCCGCGCCGTCTGTCCCGGGTCGTTCGACCCGATCACCAACGGACATCTCGACATCATCGCCCGGGCGTCCCGCCTCTACGACGAGGTCTACGTCGCGGTGATGATCAACAAGTCCAAGCAGGGCCTGTTCGACGTCGACGAGCGGATGGCGCTGATCCGCGAGGTCACCGCCGAGTACGCCAACGTCCGCGTCGAGGCCCACCACGGCCTCCTCGTCGACTTCTGCAAAGAGCGCGACATCCCCGCCATCGTCAAGGGTCTGCGCGCCGTCAGCGACTTCGACTACGAACTCCAGATGGCCCAGATGAACAACGGCCTCACCGGCGTCGAAACGCTGTTCGTGCCCACCAACCCCACCTACAGCTTCCTCTCCTCCTCGCTGGTGAAGGAGGTCGCCGCCTGGGGCGGCGACGTCTCCCACCTGGTGCCCCCGGCGGTGCTCACCGCGCTCCGCGACCGCCTGAAAAGAGACTGACCGTCCCGGTGCGCCCGCGTCCGCGCCCCGCCGGCACGCGCCCGCGCCCCCTTGGCAGGTGACAACACGTCACCCCGTGTCGGACGGCCGCCCCAGGGCCGTACAGTCGTGCCGTCCGTCTCCAACACAGCTGTAGAGAGTGGCGAGCACAGGTGGACATCCAGAACAAGCTCGACGAGATCGTCTCCACGGTCTCCAGTGCCCGGTCCATGCCGATGTCGGCCTCCTGCGTGGTCAACCGCGCCGAGCTGCTCGCGCTGCTCGAAGAGGTCCGCCAGGCGCTGCCCGGCTCCCTCGCGCAGGCGCAGGAGGTGATCGGGGACCGTGAGCAGATGGTCGAGCAGGCCCGCCTGGAAGCCGACCGGATCATCGAGAGCGCGCACGCCGAGCGCGGTTCGCTGATCGCGGGCACCGAGGTCGCCCGCCAGTCGCAGGCCGAGGCCGACCGCATCCTGTCCGAGGCCCGCGCCGAGGCCGAGCAGGTCCGCGCGGACGCCGACGACTACGTGGACTCCAAGCTCGCGAACTTCGAGGTGGTCCTCACCAAGACCCTCGGCTCGGTCGGCCGCGGCCGCGAGAAGCTGCTCGGCACCGGACCCGGCCTCGACGAGAACGGCTACGAGGACGAGGACGCCCCCGAGCGCAGCCAGGACCCCGAGACCCTGCGCCACACCGCCGACTCCTACGTCGACGCCAAGCTCGGCGCCTTCGAGGCCGTCCTCGCCAAGACCCTGGACGCCGTCCACCGCGGCCGCCAGAAGCTGCACGGCCGGATCGCCACGGACGACCTCGGCGCCCTCGCCGACGACACCACGACCTTCCAGCACTCCAGCGACGCCGACTACCTCGCCGACCTCGCGGCCCTGGCCGACACCCCGGCCCAGCGCACCCCGGCGGCCCCCGTCGCCCAGGAGCCGGCGTACGACCCGGCCGCCCGGGAACCGGCGTACGAGCCGCAGGAGGCGTACGGCTACCAGCAGCAGCCCGACGCCTACCCCGGCTACCCCCAGCAGCCCGGCTACGCCCCGCAGGAGGCGTACGGCTACCAGCAGGACCCGTACGCGCCGAACGGCTACGCCCCGCAGACCGACGGCGCCTTCCACGGCTACGAACCGCAGCAGGGGGCGTACGACCCGAACCAGGGGCAGGCCCCGCAGCACCAGGGGCAGCAGGACTACGCGCTCGACGAGGCCAGCCTCTTCGACACCAGCATGATCAGCGCGGAGCAGCTGCGGGCGTACGAGCAGGGCCGGGGCATGTAGGACGTAGCGGGGGCCGGGAGACCGGATTGGGCCCTGAGCGAAAGGTCCAGTATCCTGGCTCTTCGGTCGCGTGTATGTCCGCGATCACCGCTGCCCGGAACACCTGCGGGCGGCGTCCTCCGAGCTCGAAGACCGAAAGCGGCCATGGCCTCCAACGCACGCCTCGACCACCGCAACCCTCTCGTGATCGACACGCACGAGCTGGGCCGGCGTCCTGGTGCGATGCAGCGCCTGACCCGCGAGGTCGACGCCCCCCGGGACCTCGGTATCGAGGGGGTCATCGGAGTGCCGGAAGGCGCCCCGCTGGAGCTCGACCTCCGCCTGGAGTCGGTCATGGAAGGGGTGCTTGTCACAGGCACCGCCCGTGCACAGGCCAAGGGGGAGTGCGTAAGGTGTCTGGAGCCGGTCGGGCTGGAGCTCGAAGCGGACTTCCAGGAGATGTTCTCGTACCCTGACGCCGACGACCGTGGCCGCGTGATCGCGGAACCGGGCGACGACGCCGAGGACGACGAGGACAGGCTCTACATCGAGGACGGTCTGATCGACCTCGAACCCCTGCTGCGGGACGCGGTGGTGCTCGCACTGCCGATGCAGCCGGTGTGCCAGGACGACTGTGCGGGCCTGTGCTCCGAGTGCGGAGCGCGCCTCACGGACGACCCGGACCACCACCATGACGCCGTCGACATCCGTTGGGCGGCTTTGCAGGGACTCGCCGGTTCACTCGAAGACGGCGAGAAGGACGAGATGAGCGGCGCCGAAGCGGGCGTCGACGAGAAGCAGGAGAAGTAGCCGTGGCTGTTCCGAAGCGGAAGATGTCGCGCAGCAACACGCGCCACCGCCGGTCGCAGTGGAAGGCTGCGGTCCCCACCCTGGTTGCGTGCGAGCGCTGCCACGAGCCCAAGCAGCAGCACATCGCGTGCCCGTCTTGCGGCACCTACAACAAGCGCCAGGTCCTCGAGGTCTGAGCGGCTGGTGAGAGGCACTGTGTCCACTGCCAAGAAGGTGGAAGACGCCGAAGCAGGTACGTCCCGCCGACGCGGGAACGGCTCGGCGGACAACAAGGCCTCGTCCCACACGCTTCTGGAAGGGCGGCTCGGCTACCACGTCGAGTCCGCCCTTCTGGTGCGTGCGCTGACCCACCGCTCCTACGCCTACGAGAACGGCGGTCTGCCGACGAACGAGCGGCTGGAGTTCCTCGGGGACTCCGTGCTCGGCCTCGTCGTCACCGACACGCTGTACCGCATCCACCCCGACCTGCCTGAAGGCCAACTGGCCAAGCTGCGGGCCGCGGTGGTCAACTCGCGTGCGCTTGCGGAGGTGGGCCGCGGCCTCGACCTGGGCTCCTTCATCCGGCTCGGCCGTGGTGAAGAGGGTACGGGCGGCCGGGACAAGGCCTCCATTCTCGCCGACACCCTGGAAGCGGTGATCGGCGCGGTCTATCTCGATCAGGGCCTCGACGCGGCCTCCGAACTGGTGCACCGCCTGTTCGACCCGCTCATCGAGAAGTCCTCGAACCTCGGCGCCGGCCTGGACTGGAAGACCAGTCTCCAGGAGCTGACCGCGACCGAAGGACTCGGCGTGCCCGAGTACCTGGTCACGGAGACCGGCCCCGACCACGAGAAGACCTTCACTGCTGCTGCCCGCGTCGGGGGCGTCTCGTACGGCACCGGCACCGGCCGCAGCAAGAAGGAGGCGGAGCAGCAGGCCGCCGAGTCCGCCTGGCGGGCCATCAAGGCCGCCGCGGACGAGCGCGCCAAGGCAGCCGCCGCGGCGAAGGCGGCCCCGGCCGCCGTGGACGGCACCCCGCCGCCCGCCGAGACGGCGGAGGACGACGCCACGTCGTCCGCCACCGCCTGACCGAGCGTTTCCCCGAGCGCCCGCACCCGTACGACGGGGGCGGGCGCTCGGTCCTTTCACCAGGTCCACAGGTCACCAGGTTTCCCACAGGGGGTTGTCGATGCCCGAGTTGCCCGAGGTCGAGGTCGTTCGGCGGGGTCTTGAGCGGTGGGTGGCCGCGCGGACCGTCGCCGAGGCGGAGGTGCTGCATCCGCGCGCGGTGCGCCGGCATCTCGCGGGCGCCGACGACTTCGCGCACCGGCTCGAGGGGCACACCTTCGGGGTGCCGAGCCGGCGGGGCAAGTACCTGTGGCTGCCGCTCGCCGACACCGGGCAGTCGGTCCTGGCGCACCTCGGCATGAGCGGGCAGTTGCTGGTCCAGCCGCAGACCACGCCGGACGAGAAGCACCTGCGGGTCCGTGTGCGCTTCGCCGACGCCCTCGGCACCGAGCTGCGCTTCGTCGACCAGCGCACCTTCGGCGGCCTCTCGCTGCACGACAACACCCCCGACGGTCTGCCCGACGTCATCGGGCACATCGCCCGCGACCCGCTCGATCCGCTCTTCGACGACGAGGCGTTCCACCAGGCGCTGCGCCGCAAGCGCACCACGATCAAGCGGGCCCTGCTCGACCAGTCACTGATCAGCGGCGTCGGCAACATCTACGCCGACGAGGCGCTCTGGCGCTCCCGTCTGCACTACGAGCGCCCCACGGCGGGCTTCACCCGCCCGGTGACGGCGGAACTCCTCGGTCACGTCCGGGACGTGATGAACGCGGCCCTCGAAGTCGGCGGCACCAGCTTCGACAGCCTGTACGTCAACGTCAACGGCGAGTCCGGCTACTTCGACCGCTCCCTGGACGCCTACGGCCGCGAGGGCCTGCCCTGCCGCCGCTGCGGTACGCCGATGCTGCGCCGCCCCTGGATGAACCGCTCCAGCTACTTCTGCCCGAAGTGTCAGCGGGCGCCGCGCGTCGCGTCGTAGCGCTCGCGCGCGGCGAGGACGTCGCCCATGGCGCCCTCCACGCAGTGGATGAGCGCGAGCAGCCGCTCGGCGACCTGACGGCCGAGCGGGGTGAGTTCGTAGTCCACACGCGGCGGGTTCACGGGCTGCGCCTCCCGGAGCACGAGCCCGTCGCGCTCCAGCGCGTGCAGCGTCTGGGAGAGCATCTTCTCGCTCACCCCGTCGACGCGCCGCCGCAGTTCGTTGAACCGCAGCGACCCCTCGTACAGCGCCCCGAGCACCAGCGACCCCCACCGCCCGGTCACATGCTCCAACGTCCCACGCGACGGACACGCCTTGGCGAACACGTCGAACGCGTCCGGTGCCTCCGGCTCCGCCGACTCCTGGGTGATCCCACTCATACGCCCAGCGTAGGCGAACGGAGCACTGACCACCAGGCAGCGCTGTGTATTGGTTAGCGCCGCCGCGGGACGGCAGGCGCGAAAGGGGCGTACCTCCGCCGCCGAGGCCGCACTGGGGTCAGAGGTCGTCCATGCTCGCGGGTCCCGCGACGCATTTCCCCTTCTTGTTCACCAGGTAGACGACGTCCCGGGTGCCCACCTCACCCTCCGCCCTGGTCGCCGCGGGGTCGATGAAGGGGCAGACCGACTCCACTCCCCGGACGACGACCTCGTACGTCACGGGCCACGGGCGTGTTTCGGTCCACCCGAAGTACGTACCGCCCTCGCCCGGCTTCAGGTCCGGATCCCCCGTGACCACGGCACCGCGCTCTCCGCACGGCGGACAGCCGGCCACCCGGGCATCCCAGGCCGACTGATTGACCAGCCGCACGGGCAGTCCCTCGTCGTCGGAACCGCCGCACCCCGCGACAGCGAGGGCGGTGACGGCCAGCGCGGCCACCAGCGAAGACCGCATGGAACTCCCCCGTGATCATGATGTGGTCCGGATCATCGCAGGTCATGCGCATGATCGGCAACAGTCACACGGGCCGTCGGCGCCCCCAGGGCCGCACGTCACCGTGGACGCCTGGGCCTGCATCGGTCAGCGCCGCAGACCGCTTGGCCATGTCCCCGCACGGAACGCTGCCCGGGCAGCCGACCTGCGGCTTTCTCAGTAGCCGAAGTCCTGCGTCCACCAAGGGCCGCCCTCGCCGAAGTGGACGCCGACGCCGAGGGTCTTGAAGTCGCAGTTGAGGATGTTGGCGCGGTGGCCGGGGCTGTTCATCCAGGCTTCCATGACGGCGGCCGGGTCGGCCTGGCCCCGGGCTATGTTCTCGCCGCCGAGGCCGGTGATGCCCGCCTTGGAGGCGCGGTCCCAGGGGGTGGCGCCGTCCGGGTCGGTGTGGTCGAAGAAGTCGCGCGCGGCCATGTCGCCGCTGAACGCCTCGGCGAGCTTGGTGAGGTCGGTGTTCGCCGTCACCGGGGTGCAGCCGACCTTCGCGCGCTCCTGGTTCACGAGCGCGAGGACCTGGGCCTCGGCGTCGGCCTGGGCCGAGACGGCCGCGGAGGCGGAGGACGAGGGGGTCTTCGTCGCGGGCTTGGAGGAACTCTGCGACGGCGTCGAGGGCTTGGGCTTGGCCGGGGCCGGCTGGTCGGCCGTCCGCGACGGCTCGGGCTTGGGCTTGGCCGGGGCGGGCGCGGGGGAGGCGTCCGAGTCGGACGGGGTGGGCGCCGGGGCGGCGGGCCGCGTGGACTGGCCGCCCGTGGACGCGCCGCCACCGGGCTGCGTGTCCGCGCTGCCCGCCGCACCGCCCTGCTCGCTGGCCGCGTTGCCGGGCAGGTCGGCCGCCTGCACCTGTTCGCCCTCGCCGGCGCTCGCGCCGCTGCCGAGGCGGTAGTTCTGGAGTCCGGGCACCACACCCGCGCCCACCGCGGCGGTGCCGAAGGCCACCGCGGCGGAGACGCCGAGCAGACCCGTGCGTACCGGCGTCGCGGCCTTCTTGGCCCGGCGGCGGCCCTTCTGGGAGCCCCGGCCGTCCATCGGCTCGTCACCGGTCAGATAGACGGGCCCGCGCGGGCCGACCGTGTAGGCCTCGGGATTCAGATACGGCGCGGTCCCCCTGGGCTCGTGCCCACCCGCATACGAGTGCGGCGTGTCGCTCCCCGCCCCGGCGCGTCGGTGGCGTCCCATCCCCTGCCCTCTTCTCGTGCTCGCGGTCGGCCGGGCGCCGGAACGGGCCCGATGCCACCCCCTGGCCAACCCGACTCACTCGATCGAGTGAGTTTCATATGAGATTCATTGGGTCGGGACGGTACCGCATGGCGTGGGGGACGGGTGTGCCACGAGCGACATTGGCCGGTTGGGTTGCCCCCATGCGTCCGGTTAGGTTGCACCCATGAGTGAGGATGCAAGGCTGGTCGCCTGGGTACGCGGGCAGGTCCAGGGTGTGGGTTTCCGCTGGTTCACCCGGGCGCGGGCGCTGGAGATCGGCGGACTGAGTGGCTTTGCTCTCAATCTCGCCGACGGCCGGGTCCAGGTCGTCGCCGAGGGCGCCCGCACCCACTGCGAGGGGCTGCTCGACTGGCTCCAGGGCGATGACACGCCCGGGCGGGTGGACGGAGTCACCGAGATCTGGGACACACCCCGCGGCGGCTACGACGGCTTCGCCATCCGCTGACCGACCCGCCCCGGACCTCGCCGGCAGGGCCCCCGGTACGTGCCAGGGGCATCTGCCCCGGGGGAAACGGCCTGGTGGTTGCCAAGAAGGGCGCTCCGTGAAAGGCTCCCGGTGTAACGCTGATCGACACACCTCCAGGGCCCCGCAGAGAGGCAGCGCCGCCGGCCACCGGCCGCGCTCCCCGGGTTCGCCCGCCGATACGGGGTGTGATCGTGTTGACCGTCAAACTTTTTGGTGAGACGCTGAAAGCCCCGCGCACCTTAGCTGTTTGGCATGGCGACGCAGAGCAACACTCGAGTGTGCCAAGCACCGCGGGTGCGAATCCCTCACGACCCAAACCGCATCGGTCGGTCACTCAGTGTGGAGGACCATCCATCATGGCAAAGGCGCTTCTCGGTTACGTCGGCGGCTCCGACCCTCGACTCCTCGCCGAGATGCGACGGCTTCAGCAGCGCGTCCAGGACCTGGAGTCCGAGCTCGTACGGATCCAGGCGGAGAACGACGCGCTGGCGGCTGCCGCCTCTCAGGACAGGATCATGGAGAGCATCGACGCACACCAGGCGGAGCCTGCGCTCACCTGATCGCTGCATCAGCTCCACGAAAGCAATCGCAGCGGTCGGGCCGCCCGTGACAACCGCTCAGGAAGGTTCGGGCACAGGCCAAGGCCCGGCTGTCCGAGCCGCAAGGGACGCTTCGGCGTCCCTTCGTACTTTCCCCCGCATCCTTTCAACCGTTTCACCATCTGGTGTGCCCTTCTCGTTCATGTGCGAAACCGTGGGGTTGCGAGTGTCCGTGGAGTGAGATAGCCGCTGCCGGTAAAGTCCGATTGCGTGCATCTCAAGGCATTGACCCTGCGCGGCTTCAAGTCGTTCGCCTCGGCGACCACGCTCCGGTTCGAACCCGGGATCACGTGCGTCGTCGGCCCGAACGGCTCCGGCAAGTCCAACGTCGTGGACGCGCTGACCTGGGTCATGGGCGAGCAGGGCGCCAAGTCGCTGCGCGGCGGCAAGATGGAGGACGTCATCTTCGCCGGCACCACGGGCCGCCCGCCGCTGGGCCGCGCCGAGGTGTCCCTGACCATCGACAACTCCGACGGCGCGCTGCCGATCGAGTACGCCGAGGTCACCCTCACGCGCATCATGTTCCGCAACGGCGGCAGCGAGTACCAGATCAACGGCGAGACCTGCCGTCTGCTCGACTTCCAGGAACTCCTCTCCGACTCCGGCATCGGCCGCGAGATGCACGTCATCGTCGGCCAGGGCCAGCTCGACTCCGTCCTGCACGCCGACCCCATGGGCCGCCGCGCCTTCATCGAGGAGGCGGCCGGAGTCCTCAAGCACCGCAAGCGCAAGGAGAAGGCGCTGCGCAAGCTGGAGTCGATGAAGGCCAACCTCGCCCGTGTGCAGGACCTCACCGACGAACTGCGCCGCCAGCTCAAGCCGCTCGGCCGCCAGGCCGCCGTCGCCCGCCGCGCCGCCGTCATCCAGGCCGACCTCCGCGACGCCCGTCTGCGCCTGCTCGCCGACGACCTCGTGACCCTGCGCGAAGCCCTCGGCGCCGAGATCGCCGACGAGGCGGCCCTCAAGGAACGCAAGGAGAACGCGGAGCGCGAACTGCGCGACGCCCTCCAGCGCGAGGCCCGCCTGGAGGACGAGGTACGACGGCTCGCCCCGCGTCTGACCCGCGCCCAGCAGACCTGGTACGAACTCTCCCAGCTCGCCGAGCGTGTCCGCGGCACCGTCTCCCTCGCCGAGGCCCGCGTCATTAGCGCCACCTCCGCACCCCCCGAGGAACGGCGCGGCCGCGACCCCGAGGACCTGGAGCGCGAGGCCACCCGCGTCCGCGAACAGGAGGCCGAGCTGGAGGCCGCGCTCGACGCCGCCCGGCACGCCCTGGACGACACGGTCGCCCACCGCGCCGAGCTGGAACGCGCGCTCGCCGTCGAGGAACGCCGCCTCAAGGACGTCGCCCGCGCCATCGCCGACCGCCGCGAGGGACTGGCCCGGCTCTCCGGACAGGTGAGCGCCGCCCGCTCCCGCGCCGCCTCCGCCCAGGCCGAGATCGACCGTCTGGCCGCCGCCCGCGACGAGGCGGCGGCGCGCGCCGCCCGCGCCCAGGAGGAGTACGAGACCCTCCGGGCCGAGGTGGACGGACTCGACGCCAACGACGCCGACCTCGCCGTACGGCACGAGGAGGCCCGAGTCCGGCTCGCGGCGGCGGAGGACGCGCTGAGCGCGGCCCGCGAGGACGTCGCCGACGCCGAGCGCCGTCGCGCCGCGACCCGCGCCCGCCACGAGACCCTGGCGCTGGGCCTGCGCCGGAAGGACGGCACCGGCGCCCTCCTCTCGGCCGGCGACCGGATCACCGGCGTCCTCGGCCCGGCGGCCGGACTCCTCACCGTCACCCCCGGCCACGAGACCGCCCTGGCCACCGCCTTCGGTGCCGCCGCCGACGCCATCGCCGTCACCGGCCCCACCGCGGCCGTCGAGGCGATCGAACTCCTCCGCAAACAGGAGAGCGGCCGCGCGGCCTTGTTGTTGGCGGGGACGCCCGAGGAGGAGAACGAGTCCGGCAACGCCCGTACCCGCCACCCGTTCGCCGCCGACCTCGTGCGCGGCCCCGTCGAGCTGATGCCCGCCGTGAGGCGGCTGCTGCGCGACATCGTCGTCGTCGGGACGCTGGAGGAGGCGGAGGAGGTGGTGCGGGCGCGCCCCGCGCTCACCGCCGTCACCGCGGAGGGCGATCTGCTCGGGGCTTACTTCGCGCAGGGTGGTTCGGCCGGGGCGCCCAGCCTGCTCGAGGTCCAGGCGTCCGTGGACGAGGCCGCCGCCGAGCTGGCGGAGCTGGCCGTGCGCTGCGAGGAACTGGAGCGGGCCCGGCGGACGGCCGCCGGGGAACGGACCGCCAGCGCCGCGCTCGTGGAGGAGCTGGGGGAGCGGCGCCGGGCCGCCGACCGGGAGAAGTCGGCCGTGGCCCAGCAGCTCGGCCGGCTCGCCGGACAGGCGCGCGGGGCCGTGGGCGAGGCGGAACGCTCCGCCGCGGCGGCCGCCCGCGCCCAGGAGGCGCTGGAGCGGGCCGTGCGGGAGGCCGAGGAACTGGCCGAGCGGCTCGCGGTGGCCGAGGAGATGCCCGGGGAGGAGGAGCCGGACACCTCCGTGCGGGACCGGCTCTCGGCGGACGGCGCCAACGCCCGGCAGACCGAGATGGAGGCGCGCCTCCAGGTCCGTACGCACGAGGAACGGGTCAAGGCGCTCGCCGGGCGGGCCGACTCGCTGGACCGGGCCGCCCGCGCGGAACGCGAGGCACGCGCGCGGGCCGAGCGGCGCCGGGCACGCCTGCGGCACGAGGCCGCCGTCGCCGGGGCGGTCGCCTCCGGCGCCCGGCAGCTGCTCGCGCACATCGAGGTCTCCCTCGCCCGTTCCGAGCGTGAGCGCACCGCCGCCGATGCCGTGAAGGCGCTGCGGGAGCGGGAGTTGACCGAAGCGCGCACAGCCGGGCGCGAACTCAAGGCAGAGCTCGACAAGCTGACGGACTCCGTGCACCGCGGCGAGGTGCTCGGGGCCGAGAAACGGCTGCGCATCGAGCAGTTGGAAGCCAGGGCGCTGGAGGAGCTGGGCGTCGAGCCGGAGGGACTGGTCGCGGAGTACGGCCCGGAGCAGTTGGTGCCGCCCTCGCCCCCGGCCGAGGGGGAGACGCTCCCGGAGGACCCGGAGCACCCCCGCAACCGGCCGCGCCCCTTCGACCGTGCCGAGCAGGAGAAGCGGCTGCGGGCCGCCGAGCGCGCCTATCAGCAGCTCGGCAAGGTGAACCCGCTCGCGCTGGAGGAGTTTGCGGCGCTGGAAGAGAGGCACCAGTTCCTCAGTGAGCAGCTCGAGGACCTGAAGAAGACCCGCGCGGATCTTCTGAAGGTGGTGAAGGAGGTGGACGAGCGGGTGGAGCAGGTCTTCACGGAGGCGTTCCGGGACACCGCGCGCGAGTTCGAGGGCGTGTTCTCCCGGCTCTTCCCCGGCGGCGAGGGCCGGCTGATCCTGACCGACCCCGACGACATGCTGGCCACCGGCGTGGACGTGGAGGCGCGGCCGCCCGGCAAGAAGGTCAAGCGGCTCAGTCTGCTCTCCGGCGGCGAGCGGTCGCTGACGGCGGTCGCGCTGCTGGTGTCCATCTTCAAGGCCCGGCCGAGCCCCTTCTACGTGATGGACGAGGTCGAAGCGGCGCTCGACGACACCAACCTGCAGCGGCTCATCCGCATCATGCGAGAGCTGCAGGAGTCGTCCCAGCTCATCGTCATCACCCATCAGAAGCGCACGATGGAGATCGCGGACGCGCTCTACGGGGTCTCCATGCAGGGCGACGGTGTGTCCAAGGTCATCTCTCAGCGGCTGCGCTGACCCCCGCTTTCAAGATCAACAAATCTCTCGTTCACTTCTTGAACATCTGCGGGTTCGACGTATCTCTTACGTCACAGTCATCTAGGTATTGACTTCGAAACTTGAACGCATATTCTCTGCAACGTTGCATTTACCTTCAGGTGTGAGCGGTGCCAAGTTGTGCGCCACTGGAACCTGGAAGGGCTCGCCCCCCCACCCGGCAGCGTTGCCGTGGCCCGAGGAGTTACACGTGACCAGCACAGCGCAGGCACCCCAGCCAGGAGCCGGGACGGCTCATCCCGAACATCTCGGGCACGTCATCTTCATCGCGGCCGCGGCCGCCATGGGCGGCTTCCTCTTCGGCTACGACAGCTCCGTCATCAACGGCGCCGTCGAGGCCATCCGTGACCGTTACGACGTGGGCTCCGCCGCCCTCGCGCAGGTCATCGCCATCGCGCTCATCGGCTGCGCCATCGGTGCCGCCACGGCCGGCCGCATAGCCGACCGGATCGGCCGCATCCGCTGCATGCAGATCGCCGCCGTCCTCTTCACCGTCAGCGCCGTGGGCTCCGCCCTTCCGTTCGCGCTGTGGGACCTCGCGTTCTGGCGCATCATCGGCGGCTTCGCCATCGGCATGGCCTCGGTCATCGGCCCGGCCTACATCGCCGAGGTCGCCCCTCCCGCCTACCGCGGCCGTCTCGGTTCCTTCCAGCAGGCCGCGATCGTCATCGGCATCGCCGTCTCCCAGCTCGTCAACTGGGGCCTGCTCAACGCCGCCGGCGGCGACCAGCGCGGCAAGCTCATGGGTCTTGAGGTCTGGCAGGTCATGCTGGGCGTCATGGTCGTCCCGGCCGTCCTCTACGGTCTGCTCTCCTTCGCGATCCCCGAGTCCCCTCGCTTCCTGATCTCCGTCGGCAAGCGTGAGCGCGCCCGCGAGATCCTGGCCGAGGTCGAGGGCAAGGACGTCGACCTCGACGCCCGGGTCAACGAGATCGAGCACGCGATGAAGTCCGAGCACAAGTCGTCCTTCAAGGACCTGCTCGGCGGCGGCTTCTTCTTCAAGCCGATCGTCTGGATCGGCATCGGCCTCTCGGTCTTCCAGCAGTTCGTCGGCATCAACGTCGCGTTCTACTACTCCTCGACGCTGTGGCAGTCGGTCGGCGTCGACCCGTCGGACTCGTTCCTCTACTCCTTCACGACGTCGATCATCAACATCGTCGGCACCGTGATCGCGATGATCTTCGTGGACCGCATCGGCCGCAAGCCGCTGGCGCTCATCGGCTCGGTCGGCATGGCCGCCGGTCTGGCCCTGGAGGCCTGGGCGTTCAGCTACCACCTGGTCGACGGCAAGCTGCCCGCCACCCAGGGCTGGGTCGCGCTCGTCGCCGCCCACCTGTTCGTCCTCTTCTTCGCCCTCTCCTGGGGTGTCGTGGTCTGGGTCTTCCTCGGCGAGATGTTCCCGAACAAGATCCGCGCCGCCGCCCTCGGCGTGGCCGCCTCCGCGCAGTGGATCGCCAACTGGGCCATCACCGCGAGCTTCCCGTCGCTGGCCGACTGGAACCTCTCCGGCACCTACGTGATCTACGCGATCTTCGCCACCCTCTCCATCCCGTTCGTCCTGAAGTTCGTCAAGGAGACGAAGGGCAAGACCCTGGAGGAGATGGGCTGACCGCCCCCTCGACCCGGGGAGAAGGGCCAAGTCCCCGCTGCCCCTCTCCTCGAACCCTCCACCGCCCCCGACCCGGCCACTGCCCGGGTCGGGGGCGGTGGCGTATGCACCGGGCGTCGGCGGGCGTCGGTGCGAGCGGCGGGGGCGCAGTGGCCGAGCCTCGTGAACGGCTGCCGGTTGCCCGTACCCGTCCGGCGGCGGGCCCCCGGTGGCGAGCGGCCGGCGCCACAGGCCCGGACCGATCCCGGTATCGGGCACGTACGCCGATGACCGGCCTCCCCTGTACGTCGAGCCGCCTCGCCGGCGAACCGACTCGGCCACCCCACCGGGAAACCCCCGAGCAGCTCCGCCGGAGGCACGCACGCGGGAACCGGCCTCGTACCGCTGGCGCCGCCGCCCAGGCGCCGACCGGGCCTGCCCACCGCGCCACGGCGTCAGCGCGTCAGCCGCGTCGCCACCGTGGCGCCTCGTCGTCCGGGACATCCGGGGAGGCGAAGTGGAAGGGGATGGCGAGGTGCCCGGCCAGGGCGTGGCCCGCCTCGGTGGCGCGGGTGGCGGGGGAGGGGGCGCCCTGGCGGTGGTGGACCGTGGCCAGGGGGGACTCGCCGGGCGGTGTGTCCAGGATGGCGAGGAGGACGACGAACCAGTCGTGGACGGTGTCGCCGTCCCAGACCGCCTCGATGGCGATCACGCGGCCCGGGAGGGCGGCGGCGCGGGCGGTGAGGGAGGGGGTGTCGAGGGGGTCGGGTGGGCGAAGGCCGGGGGTGAGGGACGCGTAGCGGGAGTGGATCAGGGCCTCGGCCTCGTGGAGGCCGAGGCCCTGGGGGCGGAGGGACTCCCAGACCGCCCTGACCGCCCACAGGCGGCGGTCGTGCAGGACGTGGGTGTCCGCCTTCCGCCGCGTCGCCTCGTCCAGGCGGGACCACCAGTCGGGTGCGGGGCCGTCCGGCGCGGGGAGTTCCATGCCGGACACCGTAGTGCCGCGAGGGAACTCCCCGTACGGGGTCAGAGCGCGGCCGGGACGCGCTCCTGCTCGGGGACCGCGGCCCGTTCCGCGGAGGCCGCCCGCGGCTTCGGCAGCAGCAGGTACAGCCCGCCCGAGACCACGATCGCCGCGACCCAGCCGAGGCCGTACTCGCCGATGAAGTTGTTCCTGGCGAGCGGCCCGCTGAACCAGTCGGACGTCGTGAAGAGCAGACCGGAGATCAGGCCGATCGCCCAGGAGGCCACAGCGGCGGGGGAGAAGCCGGCCCGGTACCAGTAGGCACTGGTGCGGCCGGTGTCGGCCATGGCGCGGGCGTCGTACTCCTTGCGGCGGAACATGTCCGCGCCGAAGACGCCGGTCCACGCGGAGAAGGCGACCGCGAGCATGGAGAGGAAGGCGATGAAGGAGCCCATGAAGCTCGTCGCCACCAGCATCAGCACGCCGCCCAGCGCCAGCGAGATCACCGCGTTCACGGAGACCGCCCAGTGGCGCGGGATCTTGAAGCCGAGGGTCTGCGCGGTGAAACCGGCCGAGTACATCGACATCGAGTTGATCAGCAACATGCCGACCACCGCGATCAGCAGATACGGCACCGTGATCCACAGCGGCAGGATCGTGCCGAGGAAGGAGACCGGGTCGGAGGCGGAGGCCAGGTCGGGCGTGCCGACCGCCATGACCGCCCCCATCAGCACCAGCGGCAGGACGACGATGCCCGCACCGCCGACCGTGTTCCCGACGATCGCCTTGGAGGAGGCCGTACGCGGCAGATAGCGCGTGAAGTCCGGCGCGGACGGGATCCAGCTCACGCCACCTGCCGCGATCATGCCGACGGCGGTGATCAGCGAGGCCGTGGACCCGGCGCCCTGGTGCATCACCTTCGACCAGTGGGTGTGCACCGCGAGGTACCCGAGCACCAGCACCGAGAAGACACCGAAGAGGTACGTCGCGTACTTGCTGCACTTCTGCACGGCGTTGATGCCCAGCCCGGAGATGGCGAAGGTCGCGATCACGAAGAGCAGCAGCGTGACCATGTCCAGCACGCCGTTCGCCTTGATCCCGAGACCGAGGTCCAGGATCGTCAGCAGCGCGTACGCACCGGTCACCGCGTTGATCGTCTCCCAGCCCCAGCGCGCGACCCAGATCAGCGAACCGGGCAGCAGATTGCCGCGCTGTCCGAAGACCGCCCGCGACAGCGCCATGCCGGGCGCGGCACCCCGCTTGCCCGCGATGCCGAGCAGACCGACCAGGCCGTAGGAGACGACGGGCGCGACGCCCGCGACGACGAGCGCCTGCCAGAAGTTCAGGTGGTACGACACCACCAGGCTCGCGCCCATCGTGAGCAGCAGGACGCTGATGTTGGCGCCCACCCAGGTGGGGAAGAGCCCGCGCGTGCGCGCGGTGCGTTCGTGATCGGGGACCGGCTCGATGCCACGGGTTTCCAGCGCGCTCTCACGCGCGGCCGTCTTGCTCATGAAAAAGAGGTGTCCTAGCGGTGGGGGACGAGGACGACGGGCTCAACGCGCGCGGCGGAGCCAAACGTCATCGTAGTTTAATCCGACTCCATTGCCCCTGTGGCATTTGTCTCTTGGAGGAAGCGACAAGCGGCCGCAAGCCTCTTCGGCGGATACCCCATGGCCGATACTGGACGCGTTATGGAAACCATCATCCTTGCTGTAGTCATCGCCGTGGTCGTGCTCGGCGCGCTCGGCGGGCTCCTCATCGGCAGCACCCTCAAGAAGAAGAAGCTGCCACCGCCGCCGCCCGCCGCGCCCGACCTCACCGCGCCCCCGGCCGAGCCACAGGTCGGCGAAGAGGCCGAGACTCCGCGCGACGAACCTCGCCGGGCGATCGAGGAGGTGGACCTCCCGGGCGGCGGGACCGCCACCGTCGAGGAGCCGCCCGCCGCCGAGAAGGCTCCCGAGATCGAGATCCCGGAGCCCACCGCGGGGCGGCTCATCCGCCTCCGCGCCCGTCTCTCCCGCTCCCAGAACGCCCTCGGCAAGGGCCTGCTCACGCTGCTCTCGCGCGAGCACCTGGACGAGGACACCTGGGAGGAGATCGAGGACACCCTCCTCACCGCCGACGTCGGCGTGCGGCCCACCCAGGAACTGGTCGAGCGGCTGCGCGAGCGCGTCAAGGTGCTCGGCACCCGCACCCCCGAGGAACTGCGCGGCCTGCTCCGCGAGGAGCTGCTCAAGCTCGTCGGCACCGACATGGACCGGACGGTCAAGACCGAGCCCGAGGGCCGCAAGCCCGGCATCGTGATGGTCGTCGGCGTCAACGGCACCGGCAAGACCACCACCACCGGCAAGCTCGCCCGCGTCCTGGTCGCCGACGGCCGCACCGTCGTCCTCGGCGCCGCCGACACCTTCCGCGCCGCCGCCGCCGACCAGCTCCAGACCTGGGGCGAGCGCGTCGGCGCCTACACCGTGCGCGGCCCGGAGGCCGGCGACCCCGCCTCCGTCGCCTTCGACGCGGTGAAGGAGGGCAAGGAGATGGGCGTCGACGTGGTGCTCATCGACACCGCGGGACGTCTGCACACCAAGACCGGCCTCATGGACGAGCTGGGCAAGGTCAAGCGCGTCGTGGAGAAGCACGCCCCGCTCGACGAGGTGCTGCTCGTGCTCGACGCCACCACCGGCCAGAACGGCCTGGTGCAGGCCCGCGTCTTCTCCGAGGTCGTGGACATCACCGGCATCGTGCTGACCAAGCTCGACGGCACCGCCAAGGGCGGCATCGTCATCGCCGTCCAGAACGAGCTCGGCGTGCCGGTCAAGCTGATCGGCCTCGGCGAGGGCCCCGACGACCTGGCGCCCTTCGACCCGGAGGCGTTCGTGGACGCGCTTCTCGGTGACTGAGCCACCGGACACGATCACCCCCCACTCCACGGCGAAGCGCCCGTCCCCCACAACGGTGGGGACGGGCGCTTCGCCGTGACCGGAGCCGGACCGGGGCGGATCGGGGGCCTTTCGGCGACTCCCTACGCCCCGGCCCGCGACCGGTGCGCCACATACGCCAGCGTCCCCAGCAGCAGCCGGGCCGCCGGAGGCCGGGTCGCGCTGTCCAGCGCCGGGGGCCGCAGCCAGCGCACCGGACCGAGGCCGCCGCGGTCGGAGGGCGGGGCGGTGATGTACGTACCCGGACCGAGACCGCGCAGGTCCAGGGCGGCGGGGTCGTCCCAGCCGAGGCGGTAGAGCAGCCGGGGCAGCTCGGCGGCGGCGCCGGGGGCGACCAGGAAGTGCGCGCGGCCCTCGGGAGTCGCGGCGACCGGACCGAGAGGCAGCCCCATGCGCTCCAGGCGGACCAGGGCGCGGTGCCCAGCGGGCTCGGCCACCTCGATCACGTCGAACGCGCGGCCCACCGGCAGCATCGCCGAGGCGCCCGGCACCTCGGCCCACGCCCGGCCCACCTCGTCCAGCGTGGCCCCGGCGGGTACCGGTGCGGCGAACTCCAGCGGATGCGCGCCCGGCGCGGCGCAGTCCGTGCGCCCGCAGGAGCAGACGCCCCCGACGGCCCGCGCGCCCGGAACCACGTCCCAGCCCCACAGGCCCGTGAACTCGGCGACGGCCGTGCACTCCGACGAGCGGCCGCGCCGACGCGTGCCGGAGCGGATCTCCCGAATGCCGCCGATCGTGAAGCCCATGCCCCCTCCAACGGGTCCAGCGCGCCGGTGGTTACGAACCGGAGCGAGATGGAAGCGGAACGTGACGCTACGACATCCGCCTTCCCGGGGTGCCCCGGGAGCAAGGCGGCGCGTCGTGGCGCGGCGGGTGGTGCGCGGGGTTCCATGCGCCCCCGCGCACTCCGCTCCGCCCACTTCCGTCCGTCCTATGTCAAGTGAATCGCGAGGACGCGATCGTGAGTTCATTCGAAGGGGTGGCGAATGGTGGCGTTTCAAGGATCGCCGTGGTTGGAAGGGTGATCGTGGGGTTACTGTGAGTATGCGAGCCCCGGGGGCACTTGCCTCCGTGGGTATGCCGGAGGCAAGTCGTCAGCTCGTTCGAAGGGTGAGAACCGCCGGACGGGGGGCCGTATTTACCGGCATTCTGATAGGGCTTGGCGCACGGCGACAGGGTTTCAGGGATGGGGGCGTTCCAGTGGGCGGCAACGGCGGAGGCGGGACGAACGCTGACAAGCGCCCCAACGAGCTGCTCGGCTCGTGGTTCGTGCGCAGCGGCTGGTCGAAGGGCGAGCTGGCCCGTCAGGTGAACCGCAGGGCCCGCCAGCTCGGCGCCAACCACATCTCGACCGACACCTCGCGCGTGCGCCGCTGGCTCGACGGGGAGAACCCGCGCGAGCCCATCCCGCGCATCCTCTCCGAGCTGTTCTCCGAGCGCTTCGGCTGTGTCGTCTCCACCGACGACCTCGGCCTGCGCGTCGCCCGCCAGTCCCCGTCCGCCACCGGCGTCGACCTGCCCTGGACCGGCCCGCAGACCGTCGCCCTGCTCAGCGAGTTCTCCCGCAGCGACCTGATGCTCGCCCGCCGCGGCTTCCTCGGCACCTCGCTCGGTCTGGCCGCCGGACCCGCCCTGGTCGAACCCATGCAGCGCTGGCTGGTGCCCTCGCCCTCCTCCTCGCTGCCCCCGGGACCCGACCCGCTGCACGACTCCCGAAGGCCGGGGCGGCTCTCCCGGCCCGAGCTGGAACTGCTCGAGTCCACCACCCGGATGTTCCGCCAGTGGGACGCCCAGTGCGGCGGCGGACTGCGCCGCAAGGCGGTCGTCGGCCAGCTCCACGAGGTCACCGACCTCCTCCAGGAGCCCCAGCCCGAGGCCACCACCCGCCGCCTCTTCAAGGTCGCCGCCGAACTGGCCGAGCTGGCCGGCTGGATGTCGTACGACGTCGGTCTCCAGCCCACCGCGCAGAAGTACTTCGTCCTCGCCCTGCACGCCGCCAAGGAAGCCGGGGACAAGCCCCTCGGGTCGTACATCCTCTCCAGCATGAGCCGCCAGATGATCCACCTCGGCCGGCCCGACGACGCCCTGGAGCTGATCCACCTCGCGCAGTACGGCAGCCGCGACTGCGCCGGGCCCCGCACCCAGTCCATGCTGTATGCGATGGAGGCCCGCGCCTACGCCAACATGGGCCAGCCCGGCAAGTGCAAGCGCGCCGTCCGCATGGCCGAGGACACCTTCTCCGAGGCCGACGAGTGGGACGAGCCGGACCCCGACTGGATCCGCTTCTTCTCCGAGGCCGAACTGCACGGCGAGAACAGCCACTCCTTCCGCGACCTCGCCTACGTGGCGGGCCGCAGCCCCACCTACGCCTCCCTCGCCGAACCCCTCATGGAGCGCGCGGTCGAGCTGTTCGCCAAGGACGACGAGCACCAGCGGTCCTACGCGCTCAACCTCATCGGCATGGCCACCGTGCACCTGCTCCAGCGCGAGCCCGAGCACAGCACCGAGTACGCCAAGCGCGCGATGGACATAGCCCGAAAGGTCCGCTCCGAGCGCGTCAACACCCGCATCCGCAAGACGGTCGACACGGCCGTACGCGATTTCGGGGACCTCGCCGTCGTGGTCGACCTCACCGACCAGCTCGCCAGCGACCTCCCGGAGTCCGCCGAGGCGGTCTGAGCCCGGCACCCCTGCCCCGGCCGCGGCCGGTCCTCCCGAACTGCCCGACTCGGCTCCCCCATGCCAGGTCATCGAGAGGCCGGACGCGGCCGGTTTCTCGTCCGCGCCCGCCTCCGGCAGATGGTTGCGTCACGATAACGATCGCCGCGGCCGCCATCCGGCAATTCATCCACGCGTAACACGCGAGGTGCCTTCGTCACCCCGGTGAAACAGCGAGGGGCGCCCACCGAAACCGCGCTGCGTCAGTCTCGTGGCCCATAACCGCCCCCCTCAACCGACCGGACCGCTCAGGCACCGCCCGCACGGGGCCGTACCCACCGATGAGGAGACGCCGATGGCTCCAGCCATCACGCTTGCGGCGGAGGCACCCAAACTGTCCTCCGCGAACACAGGCTTCATGCTGATCTGTTCCGCCCTGGTGCTGCTCATGACCCCGGGCCTGGCCTTCTTCTACGGAGGCATGGTCCGCGTCAAGAGCACCCTCAACATGCTGATGATGAGCTTCGTCAGCATCGGGATCATCACCATCCTCTGGGTGCTCTACGGCTTCTCCCTCGCCTTCGGCTCGGGCTCCCCGTTCATCGGGTGGAACGCCGACTGGATCGGCCTCAGCGACATCGGCCTCACGGAGCTGTGGCCCGGGTACACCATCCCGGTCTTCGTCTTCATGGTCTTCCAGATGATGTTCGCCATCATCACCCCGGCCCTGATCAGCGGCGCCCTCGCCGACCGCGTGAAGTTCACCGCGTGGGCCCTCTTCGTCGCCCTGTGGGGCACGATCGTCTACGTCCCGGTCGCCCACTGGGTCTGGGGCGCGGACGGCTGGGCGTACAAGCTCGGCGTCATCGACTTCGCCGGCGGTACGGCGGTCCACATCAACGCGGGTGCCGCCGCCCTCGGCGTCATCCTCGTCATCGGCAAGCGCGTCGGCTTCAAGAAGGACCCGATGCGCCCGCACAGCCTGCCGCTGGTGATGCTCGGCGCCGGTCTGCTGTGGTTCGGCTGGTTCGGCTTCAACGCCGGCTCCTGGCTCGGCAACGACGACGGCGTCGGCGCGCTGATGTTCGTCAACACCCAGGTCGCCACCGCCGCCGCCATGCTCGCCTGGCTCGCCTACGAGAAGATCAAGCACGGCACGTTCACCACCCTCGGCGCCGCCTCCGGCGCGGTCGCGGGCCTGGTCGCCATCACCCCGTCCGGCGGCGCCGTCTCCCCGCTCGGCGCGATCGCCGTCGGCGCCATCGCCGGTGTCGCCTGCGCCGCCGCCGTCGGCCTGAAGTTCAGGTTCGGCTACGACGACTCCCTCGACGTCGTCGGCGTCCACATGGTCGGCGGCATCGTCGGCTCCCTGCTCATCGGCTTCTTCGCCACCGGCAAGGGACAGTCCGCCGCCACCGGCGTCTTCTACGGCGACCACAGCTTCGACCAGCTCTGGAAGCAGTGCGCCGGAGTCTTCGCGGTCCTCGCCTACTCCCTCGTCGTCTCCGCCGTCCTCGCCTTCCTCCTCGACAAGACCATCGGGATGCGCGTTTCCGAGGACGTCGAGGTCTCCGGCATCGACCGCGCCGAGCACGCCGAGACCGCATACGACTTCAGCGGAGCGGGCGGCGGAGTCGTCGCCGGCGCTCCTGCCACGGCCGCTTCGCCCAACAAGAAGGTGGACGCATGAAGCTGATCACCGCGGTCGTCAAGCCGCACCGCCTCGACGAGATCAAGGAGGCACTCCAGGCCTTCGGCGTCCACGGGCTCACCGTCACCGAGGCGAGCGGCTACGGCCGCCAGCGGGGTCACACCGAGGTCTACCGGGGCGCCGAGTACACCGTCGACCTCGTCCCCAAGATCCGCATCGAGGTGCTGGCCGAGGACGACGACGCCGACCAGCTCATCGACGTCGTCGTCAAGGCCGCCCGCACCGGCAAGATCGGAGACGGCAAGGTCTGGTCCGTGCCGGTCGACACGGCCGTACGGGTCCGCACCGGCGAGCGCGGTCCGGACGCGCTCTGAGCACGACGAGACGAACAGGAGCCGCTGGGTGACGCGTACGGATGACCGGGATGACCGGAAAGAAGCGGACGACTCGGGACGACCCAGCGGCTACGCGGCGGCCCGGCTGCGCCTCCTCACCGAGGGGGAGCGGCCCGGGCCGCCGCGCCGGGCGGCCCTCGCCGAACTGACCGACGACTGGCTCGCCGGACTCTTCGGAGCCGCCGCACCCGGCATCAAGGGCGTCTCCCTCGTCGCCGTCGGCGGCTACGGACGCGGCGAACTCTCCCCGCGCAGCGACCTCGATCTCCTGCTGCTGCACGACGGCAGCGACCCCACCGCCGTCGCCGCCCTCGCCGACCGCCTCTGGTACCCCGTCTGGGACCTCGGCCTCACCCTCGACCACTCCGTGCGCACCCCCGCCGAAGCCCGCAAGACCGCCGGCGAGGACCTCAAGGTCCACCTCGGCCTCCTCGACGCCCGCCACCTCGTCGGCGACCTCGGCCTCACCGCAGGACTGCGCACCGCCGTCCTCGCCGACTGGCGCAACCAGGCGCCCAAACGCCTGCCCGAACTCCAGGAACTGTGCACCGAACGCGCCGAGCGCCAGGGCGAGTTGCGCTACCTCCTCGAACCCGACCTCAAGGAGGCGCACGGCGGACTGCGCGACGCCACCGCCCTGCGCGCCGTCGCCGCCTCCTGGCTCGCCGACGCACCCCGCGAGGGCCTGGCCGACGCCCGCCGCCGCCTCCTCGACACCCGCGACGCCCTCCACCTCGTCACCGGCCGCGCCACCGACCGCCTCGCCCTCCAGGAACAGGACCAGGTCGCCGCCGAACTCGGCCTCCTCGACGCCGACACGCTGCTCCGCCAGGTCTACGAGGCCGCCGGGATCATCTCCTACGCGGGCGACGTCACCTGGCGCGAAGTGGGCCGCGTCCTGCGCTCACGCGCCGTACGCCCCCGACTGCGCGCCATGCTGGGCGGCGGGAAACCGCCCGTCGAGCGCTCCCCGCTGGCCGAGGGCGTCGTCGAGCAGGACGGCGAGGCCGTCCTCGCCCGCGCCGCGCGCCCCGAACGCGACCCCGTCCTCCCGCTGCGCGCCGCGGCCGCCGCCGCCCAGGCAGGGCTCCCGCTCTCCCCGCACGCCGTGCGCCGGATGGCGGCCCTCGCCCGCCCGCTGCCGACCCCCTGGCCCGCCGAGGCCCGCGAACAGCTCGTCACCCTGCTCGGCTCGGGCCGCCCCACCGTCGACGTCTGGGAGGCCCTGGAGTCCGAGGGCCTGATCAGCCGGCTGCTCCCCGACTGGGAGCGGGTCCGCTGCCGCCCGCAGCGCAACGCCGTCCACGTCTGGACCGTCGACCGGCACCTCATCGAGACCGCCGTCCGCGCCTCCGCCCTCACCCGCCGCGTCAGCCGCCCCGACCTGCTCCTCGTCGCCGCCCTGCTGCACGACATCGGCAAGGGCTGGCCGGGCGACCACTCGGTGGCCGGCGAGATCATCGCCAAGGACGTCGCCGCCCGCATCGGCTTCGACCGCGCCGACGTGAGCGTGCTCTCCGCCCTCGTCCGCCACCATCTGCTCCTGGTCGAGACCGCCACCCGGCGCGACCTGGACGACCCCGCCACCGTCCGCGCCGTCGCCGAGGCCGTCGGCACCCAGAGCACCCTGGAACTCCTGCACGCCCTCACCGAGGCCGACGCCCTGGCCACCGGCCCCGCCGCCTGGTCCTCCTGGCGCGGCTCCCTCGTCGACGACCTCGTACGCCGTGTCGCGGCCGTCCTCGCCGGGGACACCCCCGACGAACCCGACCCCGGCGCCCCCACCGCCGAACAGGAACGCCTGGCCATCGAGGCCCACCGCACCGGCGGTCCCGTCCTCGCCCTGCGCGCCCAGACCGAGCCCCAGGTCGCCGACGAGCACTCCGGCGAACCCGAGCCGCTCGGCGTCGAACTCCTCATCGCCGTACCCGACCAGCCCGGCGTCCTGCCCGCCGTCGCGGGCGTCCTCGCCGTGCACCGGCTCACCGTCCGCACCGCCGAGCTGCGCGCCCTGCGGCTGCCCGACGCCGTCGAGGCGGGCGACGAGGGCTCCGTCCTGCTCCTGGACTGGCGCGTCGCCGCCGAGTACGGCTCGCTGCCCCAGGCCGCCCGCCTCCGCGCCGACCTGGTCCGCGCCCTGGACGGCACCCTCGACATCACCGGCCGCCTCGCGGAGCGGGACGCCGCCTACCCCCGCCGCCGCGGCTGGCCCGCCCCACCGCCCCGCGTCACCGTCGCCCCCGCCGCCTCCCACCACGCCACGGTGATCGAGGTCCGCGCCCAGGACGCCCCGGGCCTGCTCTTCCGCATCGGCACGGCCCTGGAGAAGGCGGGCGTACGGGTGCGGAGCATGCACGTGAGCACGCTGGGGGCGAACGCGGTGGACGCCTTCTACGTCACGACGGGGACGGGGGCGCCGTTGCCGGGGGAGGACGCGGCTTCGGTGGCGCGGATGCTGGAGGAGACACTGCGGGCGTGACTTTTCGAGCGTGGCACGCGTTCACCGGAGGTGCTCCCCGTCGGCGCGGGGGTGATCCGGGTCTCCTGACAGAGGCCGGCATGGATGCGACGTGCTCCCCGCAGGCGCCGGGGTGCGCCCCCGCCCGCCTCCTGTGCCCGGTAGGCGGGGACGATTTACTTGCAGGGCCGGATACCCTGGAGGGCAGCCCAGACCACTCCAACCCCGAGGACCGACGCCACCGTGTTCGATACCCTCTCCGACCGTCTCAGCGCGACGTTCAAAAATCTCCGCGGCAAGGGCCGGTTGTCCGAGGAGGACATCGACGCCACGGCCCGCGAGATCCGCATCGCGCTCCTCGAAGCGGATGTCGCCCTCCCGGTCGTCCGCTCGTTCATCAAGAACGTCAAGGAAAGGGCGCTCGGCGCCGAGGTCTCCCGGGCGCTGAACCCCGCCCAGCAGGTGCTCAAGATCGTCAATGACGAGCTGATCACCATCCTGGGCGGCGAGACCCGCCGTCTCCGCTTCGCCAAGCAGCCCCCCACCGTGATCATGCTGGCCGGTCTCCAGGGTGCCGGTAAGACCACGCTCGCGGGCAAGCTCGGCCGGTGGCTCAAGGAGCAGGGTCACTCCCCGCTGCTCGTCGCCTGCGACCTCCAGCGCCCCAACGCCGTCAACCAGCTCAGCGTCGTCGCCGAGCGCGCCGGTGTCGCGGTCTACGCGCCCGAGCCGGGCAACGGCGTCGGCGACCCGGTCAAGGTCGCCAAGGACTCCATCGACTTCGCGAAGTCCAAGGTCCACGACATCGTGATCGTGGACACCGCCGGCCGCCTGGGCATCGACCAGGAGATGATGCAGCAGGCCGCGGACATCCGTGACGCGGTCTCGCCGGACGAGATCCTGTTCGTCGTCGACGCGATGATCGGCCAGGACGCGGTCAACACCGCCGAGGCGTTCCGCGACGGCGTCGGCTTCGACGGCGTGGTGCTCTCCAAGCTCGACGGTGACGCCCGCGGTGGTGCCGCCCTGTCGATCCGCCAGGTCACCGGCAAGCCGATCATGTTCGCGTCCAACGGCGAGAAGCTGGACGAGTTCGACGCGTTCCACCCGGACCGGATGGCCTCCCGCATCCTCGACATGGGTGACCTGCTCACCCTGATCGAGCAGGCGGAGAAGACGTTCAGCCAGGAAGAGGCCCAGAAGATGGCCTCCAAGCTGGCGTCGAAGAAGGGCCAGGACTTCACCCTGGACGACTTCCTGTCCCAGATGGAACAGGTCAGGAAGATGGGCAGCATCTCCAAGCTGCTCGGAATGCTCCCCGGCATGGGCCAGATCAAGGAGCAGATCAACAACATCGACGAGCGCGACGTGGACCGCACGGCCGCGATCATCAAGTCGATGACCCCGGCCGAGCGCCAGGACCCGACGATCATCAACGGTTCCCGCCGCGCCCGTATCGCCAAGGGTTCCGGTGTCGAGGTCAGCGCGGTCAAGGGCCTGGTGGAGCGCTTCTTCGAGGCCCGCAAGATGATGTCGCGCATGGCCCAGGGCGGCGGGATGCCCGGTATGCCGGGGATGCCGGGCATGGGTGGCGGCCCCGGCCGCAGCAAGAAGCAGCCGAAGAAGGCCAAGGGCAAGCAGCGTTCGGGCAACCCGATGAAGCGCCAGCAGCAGGAGCTGGAGGAGGCCAAGCGCCGCGAGGCCGCCGCGCAGGGTGGAGGCGCCTTCGGTGTCCCGCCGCAGCAGGGTGGCCAGGACTTCGAACTGCCCGACGAGTTCAAGAAGTTCATGGGCTGACCGAGCCCGCCTACGACCTCCCCGAGGGCGCCCTTCTTCACGAGGGGCGCCCTCGCGCGTGAGGGGACGGGTCAGGGCACGCGGGCTATCAGGTACCGGAAGACGTTCGGCATCCACACGATGCCGTCCGCCCGCAGATACGGATGCAGCGCCTCCGCCAGCTCCTTCTCCACCTGCTTGCGGTCGGTCGCCGCGATCGCCGCGTCGAACAGACCGGTCGACAGCAGCCCGCGTACGGCGCTGTCCGGGTCGGCGTAGCCGAAGGGGCACGCGACCCGCCCCGAGCCGTCCGGCCTGAGGCCCGCACGCTGGGCGACCTCCTCCAGGTCGTCCCGGCGGCCCGGGCGCCGGCCGCGCACGCCGTGCAGCGGGTCGGCCAGTTTCGCGGCCACGCCCAGGACGGCGGAGGTCGCGCACCGCTCCGGCGGCCCCCAGGCGGTGAGCACGACGGCCGCGCCGCGCGCCGCGAGGGGAAGGGCGTCGGCCAGCAGCGCCCCGAGGGAGTCGGCGTCGCCGGGGCGGCAGCCGATGGAGTCGAAGACGGTGATCAGGTCGTAGCCGGGCGCGTCCGCCCGGGTGGGCAGGGTGTCCAGCAGCCAGGGGCCCGGGGCGGCCGTGTCCGCGCCCCGCGCCGCGTCCGGCGCCAGGCGGTCACGGGCGAGCGCGAGCCGTTCCGGTGCGGAGTCGGCCCCGGTGACGGTGGCGCCCCGCGCGGCCGCGAGCAGCAGGGCGAGCCCGGAGCCGCAGCGCAGGCCGAGCAGCCGGGTGCCGGGTCCGACGTCGAGTCGTTCGTACACACTCTCGTAGAGCGGTTCCCACATGCGCTCCTGGATCTCGGACCAGTCGCGCGCGCGTGCTCGGGGGTCCGCGCCGGGTGGTGCGGAACCCGCGTGGGACAGGTGCTCCCGCACGAGCGTAGGTGTCATAGGTAAGCGCCCCAATCGCCGACAGTTCGCGTACGTGCCCGTGGGCGTGGCCCCCCGTGGTCGTGCGCGCACTCCACGTATGCCAGGTAACTCCGGGCGCGCGGCGGCGTCCAGTGGTTGCGGCGTCCGGCTTGGGAGGTGTGGGCGTGTGTGGCGAGATTTCACGCCCCCGCAACCTGAGGGGCGGGTGCGGGGCGGTGGGCGGGCACCGGTAGCCTCACGGAGGCCGGTAGCCCTGCTGAGCACCGGCTTGGTACGAGCTGTGCGGCTTCTCCGCAGATCGCCGTACCCGCCCCGCGTCGGCCGCATCGTCGGCAACTGACGGGTAGGTGCAAATTATTTGAGATGCCCCGGAATAGGAACACGAGGGCACCCACGCTCGTTGTCATTACGTGAGCACGACACAGACACCACCTGTCCTCGCCGCGGAGCTGGCGCAGGCGTGGGCCGACATTCAGCGGTACCACCCCGAGCTGCCGGACCTCGCCGCGCCGGAATCCCTGATCGGGGAGTCGTCGTCCGCGTGCGGACACGAGCTCTCCTTCGAGCGACTGCTGCACGAGGCAGTCCACGGCATCGCCGCCGCCCGGGGTGTCCGCGACACCTCGCGCGCCGGCCGCTACCACAACCGCCGCTTCCTGGCCGTCGCCGAGGAACTGGGCCTGGACCACCCCGAGGAGCCGCATCCCAGCAGCGGTTTCTCGCTGGTCACGCTCAATCCCGAGGCCAAGCGGCGGTACCGTCCGACCATCGAACGCCTCCAGCGCGCGCTGAAGGCGCACACGGTGGCCACGTCCGCCGACACCGCCCGCTCCTTCCGGGGTCCTGCCGCCCGGCACGGCTCCTCCGGCGGAGGCGTCCGCGTCAAGGCCGTCTGCGACTGCGGCCGCAACGTCCGCGTGGTCCCCTCGGTCCTCGAACAGGCCCCCATCGTCTGCGGCGGCTGCGGCAAACCCTTCCGCATCCCGGAACCGGTAGCAGCGGCGAGCTGATGACACGGCTGCTCGTGGCAGCCGTGTCGTCCCTGCGGGCGGCCGTGCCCCAGGGTGGCGCGGGCGGGCGCAGGGGTGCGGCACAGGGCGCCCTGTAGGCACGTTCGAGATCGCCAACCCCGTCCCGGAGAGCCCCGCGGGGTATGGCACAATGTCTAGCTGTACTCGACAGTCGCACAGGACCCCTCTCTCCTCCGGCTGACGCGTCCATCGGGCACTCGGGTACCGCAACCCCACGCGGCAACTCCGCCGTGCCCAACACGTCAAAACCTGGAGAACTCACTCCCGTGGCAGTCAAGATCAAGCTGAAGCGTCTGGGCAAGATCCGTTCGCCTCACTACCGCATCGTCGTCGCCGACTCCCGTACCCGCCGTGACGGCCGGGCCATCGAGGAGATCGGCAAGTACCACCCGACCTACAACCCGTCGGTCATCGAGGTGGACGCCGACCGCGTCGCCTACTGGCTGGGTGTCGGCGCGCAGCCGACCGAGCCGGTTCTCGCCATTCTGAAGAAGACCGGCGACTGGCAGAAGTTCAAGGGCGAGCCGGCTCCCGCGCCGCTGCTCGTCGCCGAGCCGAAGCCGGCCCGCCCGTCGTTCGAGGCGCTCGGTGGCGACACCGAGGGCAAGGGTGAGGCCATCACCCAGAAGAAGAAGGCTGAGAAGAAGGACGAGGCCGCTGCCGAGTCCGAGTCGACCGAGGCCTGAGCACCATGCTCGAAGAGGCGCTTGAGCACCTCGTGAAGGGCATCGTCGACAACCCTGACGACGTGCAGGTCGCCTCGCGCAACCTGCGCCGCGGGCGCGTGCTGGAGGTCCGGGTGCACCCCGACGACCTCGGCAAGGTGATCGGTCGCAACGGCCGTACCGCGCGTGCCCTGCGCACCGTCGTGGGCGCCATCGGCGGCCGTGGTGTCCGTGTCGACCTGGTCGACGTGGATCACGTCCGCTGACGCATCACAGCAATCCGGCTCGGGCCGGGGAGGGCCACTGGGCCGTCCCCGGCCCGTAGTCGTATGACAGGAGAATTGGACTCGTGCAGTTGGTAGTCGCACGGATCGGCCGTGCTCATGGCATCAAGGGCGAGGTCACCGTCGAGGTGCGTACCGACGAGCCGGAGCTGCGGCTCGGGCCGGGCGCCGTCCTGACCACCGACCCGGCCTCGGCCGGGCCGCTGACCATCGCCTCGGGCCGCGTCCACAGCGGCCGTCTCCTTCTGCGCTTCGAGGGGGTGAACGACCGGACCGGAGCCGAGGCGCTGCGCAACATCCTGCTGATCGCCGACGTGGACCCGGACGAACTCCCCGAGGAGGAGGACGAGTACTACGACCATCAGCTCATGGACCTCGACGTGGTCACCGCGGACGGCACGGAGATCGGCCGGATCACCGAGATCTCCCATCTGCCCTCGCAGGACCTGTTCATCGTCGAGCGCCCGGACGGCAGCGAGGTCATGATCCCCTTCGTGGAGGAGATCGTCCGCGAGATCGACCTGGCGGAGCAGAAGGCCGTCATCACGCCCCCGCCCGGCCTGATCGACGACCGCGCCGAGATCGCCTCGTCCCGGGACGAGGACGCATGAGGCTCGACGTCGTCACGATCTTCCCGGAGTACCTGGAGCCGCTGAACGTCTCCCTCGTGGGCAAGGCGCGGGCCCGGGGCCAGCTCGGCGTGCACCTGCACGACCTGCGCTCCTGGACGTACGACCGGCACAACACGGTGGACGACACCCCCTACGGCGGCGGCCCCGGCATGGTCATGAAGACCGAGGCGTGGGGCGACGCCCTGGACACCGTCCTGGCCGACGGCTACGAGTCCGGCGCCCAGGCCCCCGCGCTGATCGTCCCGACGCCCAGTGGCCGTCCCTTCACCCAGGAACTGGCCGTCGAGCTGTCGACGCGTCCCTGGCTGATCTTCACCCCGGCCCGGTACGAGGGCATCGACCGGCGCGTGACGGACGAGTACGCGACCCGGATGCCGGTCTACGAGGTCTCCATCGGCGACTACGTGCTCGCGGGCGGCGAGGCGGCCGTCCTGGTCATCACGGAGGCCGTGGCGCGGCTGCTCCCCGGTGTCCTGGGCAACGCCGAGTCCCACCGGGACGACTCCTTCGCGCCCGGCGCGATGGCGAACCTCCTGGAGGGGCCCGTCTACACCAAGCCGCCGGTGTGGCGCGGCCGGGACATCCCCGAGGTGCTGCTCAGCGGCCACCACGGCAGGATCGCCCGCTGGCGCCGCGACGAGGCCCTGCGCCGTACGACCCTCAACCGGCCCGACCTGATCGAGCGGTGCGACCCGAAGGTCTTCGACAAGAAGGACCGGGAGATGCTCTCGATCCTGGGCTGGGCTCCCGATCCCGAAGGGGTGCCGTTCGGGCGATTTTGGCGCAGGACCGGGAGCGTGGAAGAATAGTCCGCTGTTGTGCGTCCGTCCGGCGTGCGCCCCTGCCACAGGGGGACACGACGCCCGTTCCGACCCGCACGGCAGACCCTGTTGTTCCACCTAGCTTCCGTTGATGACCTGTGGCATCAGCGAAGAAAGCAGACGAAATGTCTCACCTGCTCGACTCCGTCGACGTCGCGTCGCTGCGCAGCGACATCCCGGCCTTCCGCCCGGGTGACACCGTCAACGTCCACGTGCGCGTCATCGAGGGCAACCGCTCCCGTGTGCAGCAGTTCAAGGGCGTCGTGATCCGCCGCCAGGGCTCCGGTGTCCGCGAGACCTTCACGGTCCGCAAGGTCTCGTTCTCCGTCGGCGTCGAGCGCACCTTCCCGGTGCACACCCCGATCGTCGAGAAGATCGAGCTCGTCACCCGTGGTGACGTGCGCCGCGCCAAGCTGTACTACCTCCGTGAGCTGCGCGGCAAGGCCGCGAAGATCAAGGAGAAGCGCGACAACTGAGTGCCTTCCCGGAGTCACAACGGGGCCGGATAGCATCTGGCCCCGATGGACACCGAAGCACAGCAGACGGAACGCGACCGCACCTCCCCGCCCGGGACCCCGGGTGAGGAGGAGCGGTCGCGTTTCGCGTTGGTGGAGCGGACCGCCGGGTGGCTGCCGGGCGGCCGCGTCACCCTGACCGCCCTGGCCTGTCTGGTCTTCCTGCTCCTCCTCAACGCGTTCGTCGTGCGGCCGTTCCAGATTCCGAGTGGATCGATGGAACCGGGATTGAGGATCGGGGACCGCGTACTCGTAAATAAGTTGGCGTACCGTTTCGGTGCCCAGCCGCACCGCGGCGACGTGGTCGTCTTCGACGGCACCGGGTACTTCGGCGACGCCGACTACATCAAGCGCGTAGTGGGGGTGGGTGGCGACCATGTCGTCTGCTGCGACAAGAAGGGGAGGATCGAGGTGAACGGCCGGGCGGTCGACGAGACGGCGTTCCTCCATCCCGGGAACGCACCGTCCGGTGTGCCCTTCGACGTCGTGGTGCCCGGGGGAAGGCTGTTCCTCCTCGGTGACCACCGCAGCCGCTCCAGCGACTCCCGCGACCATCTCGGTTCGCCGGGCGGCGGCATGATCCCGGTCGGCGCCGTCGTCGGCCGGGCCGACTGGATCGTATGGCCGTACGACCGCTGGACGCGTCTGAAGCGTCCCGCCGCCTACGCGCGCGTGCCGGCCGCGGAGGGCACGCATGGGTAGTCGTGGAAGGCCGCGCGGGGTGCCCGGCGCCTCCGCCGAGGAGCTGCTGCCCACCGGGGTGCGGCGCGCCACCCGGCCCGCGCCGGGCAGATCGCGCGCGGAGCGGCGCAAGCTCCAGCGCAAGGTCAAGCGCAAGCGCAGGCGTTCGGCCGTCCGCGAGATCCCGCTGCTGATCGGCGTCGCCGTCCTCATCGCGCTGGTCCTGAAGACCTTCCTGGTGCAGGCGTTCGTGATCCCCTCGGGCTCCATGGAGCAGACGATCCGGATCGGCGACCGCGTGCTGGTCGACAAGTTCACGCCGTGGTTCGGCTCCGAGCCCAAGCGCGGGGACGTGGTGGTCTTCCACGACCCGGGCGGCTGGCTGAACGACGAGCAGACGCCGAAGAAGAACGACCCCGTCGGCGTCAAGCAGTTCAAGGAGGGTCTGACCTTCATCGGCCTGCTGCCCTCCGACAACGAGAAAGACCTGATCAAGCGGGTCATCGGGGTCGGCGGCGACCACGTCAAGTGCTGCGACGCGGACGGCAAGGTCACGGTCAACGGCGTCCCCCTGTCCGAGACCGACTACCTCTATCCCGGCAACGCCCCCTCCACCATGCCCTTCGACATCACGGTGCCCAAGGGGCGCCTGTGGGTGATGGGCGACCACCGCGGCAACTCCGCCGACTCCCGCTACCACCAGAACACCTCTTACGGCGGCACGGTCGCCGAGACCTCGGTGGTGGGCCGCGCCATGGTGATCGGCTGGCCGTTCGCCCACTGGACGCGCCTGGAGGAACCTAAAACCTTCGCAAGCGTCACCGACTCCGTGTCGGGAACGGCTGCCGCCCCTCGCCCGTCGCATAGGGTTGCCTCGGACGACCCGAACGGAATGACCCGGCTCCCGACCCCTGCGGAACTCCCGCTCGTTATGGGAGTGGTGGGCCTGCACCGGCTCCGGGGCAGGCGGCGGCAGAGAGTGAGGAGTTGGCGTGGGGGATGTGGCGGTTGGCGCACGGTCCGGGCACGACGGCGAGGAGCACGGCGGACAGTCCGCGGCGTCCGGAGCCGAGGCCCAGGCCGGCGCGGTGAACTCCGCGAACGGCTCCGCGGCGGACGGTGACGGCACCCCGCCCGAGGGCCGTTCGCACGGTGGGGACGAGGCCGGGCACCGGCCGAACAAGCCGCGCTCCTTCTGGAAGGAACTGCCGATCCTGGTCGGCATCGCGCTCGTCCTCGCCCTGTTGATCAAGACGTTCCTGGTGCAGGCGTTCTCGATCCCGTCCGACTCGATGCAGAACACCCTCCAGCAGGGTGACCGCGTCCTGGTGGACAAGCTCACGCCGTGGTTCGGCTCCCAGCCCGAGCGCGGTGAGGTCGTGGTCTTCCACGACCCGGACAACTGGCTGCAGGGCGAGCCGACGCCGGAGCAGAACGCGATCCAGAAGGGTCTGAGCTGGATCGGCCTCATGCCGTCCGCCGAGGAGAAGGACCTCATCAAGCGCGTCATCGGCGTCGGCGGCGACACCGTCGAGTGCAAGAACGACGGCCCCCTGAAGGTCAACGGCAAGGCGCTGAACGAGCCGTTCGTCTACCCGGGCAACACCCCGTGCAGCGTGGACGACGAGGGCGGCCAGTTCAAGGTGACGGTCCCCCCGGGCTACATCTGGGTGATGGGCGACCACCGTCAGAACTCGCGGGACTCGCGCTACAACCAGATGGACAAGCACCACGGCATGGTCCCGGTGAAGGACGTCGTCGGACGCGCGATCGTCAAGGCGTGGCCGATCAACCGCTGGGGCACGCTGCCCATCCCGGACACCTTCGACCAGCCCGGCCTCGGCGACCAGACTTCCGCCGCCGCGTCGCTGCCGTACGCCCCGCCCGCCGCCGCCCTCGCGGGCGTCCTGCCGCTGGCCGTGTGGCGCCGCCGCCGCGGCCGCGCCACGGCGGGCGAGGAGAAGTAGGAAGCAGTAGTACGACAGGGACCGCGCTTTCCCGCCGCCCCGGGCGGTGCGCCCCGGACACCGGATCTTCACCGGTTCCGGGGCGCACCGCCCTCGCGGTGTCCGGGGCCGGTGTGCTATCCAGGCCGGATCGTGCTTCGCCGGGCAGGCGGCGGGCCGGAAACGGGAGACGACTCATGGGTAGTGCCGCACGCGGCGGCGAAGGCTCGGGCGGCGGCGTCGGCGGGGTGCTCTCGGGCATCGCGGTGGCCCTCGGCCTCGTGCTCTTTCTGGCCGGGTTCGGCTGGGCGGCGCTGGTGTACCGGCCGTACACCGTGCCCACCAGCTCGATGACCCCGACCATCGACGCGGGCGACCGGGTGCTGGCGCAGAGAGTCGACGGCGCCGATGTCCGGCGCGGTGACGTGGTCGTCTTCCGCGACAAGAGCTGGGTCACCAACGCCGACGTGGTCAAGCGCGTGGTCGCGGTCGGCGGCGACAAGGTCGCCTGCTGCACCGACGGCAAGCTCACGGTGAACGGCAAGCCGATCGAGGAACCGTATCTGCCCAAGGGCACCCAGGCGGAGATCGGCGGCATCCCGACCGTCACCGTGCCCAAGGGCCGCCTCTTCCTCCTCGGTGACGAGCGGCAGGGCTCGCTGGACTCCACCGCCCATCTGACCGACGCGGCCGGCGGCACGGTGGCCCGCTCCGCCGTCTCTGCCCGGGTGGACTCCGTGATCTGGCCGATGAAGGGCATGATCGCGCGGCCCACGGGCTTCGAGACGCTGGGGAGGCTCTCGCAGCCGGGGCCGCTGCGCTCCATCGAGCTGATGATCGTCGCGGGCGCGGTGCTGGTGCTGGCGGGCGGCGCGTACGGGCCGATCGCGGGGCGGCTGGGCCGCTCGCGCGCCCGGACCGAGCCGGAGGCCGTCGGTGCCGCCTGAGAGCTACGGGCGGGGCGAGGAGAGGGCCGCGGACGGCGTGGACGACGGCGGGCGCGAGGACGGCTCCGCGGGCGGGCTGCGGCGGGTGGCACGGGTCGTGCTGCTCGACCCCGAGGACCGCGTCCTGCTGCTGCACGGGCACGAGCCGGACGATCCGGCCGACGACTGGTGGTTCACCCCCGGCGGCGGTCTGGAGGGCGACGAGACGCGTGAGCAGGCCGCGCTGCGGGAACTGGCCGAGGAGACCGGGATCACCGACGTCGAACTCGGACCGGTGCTGTGGCGGCGCCGCTGCTCGTTCCCGTTCGCGGGGCGCCGCTGGGACCAGGACGAGTGGTACTTCCTGGCCCGTACGGCCACGGCGGCCGAGAGCGTGCCGGGCGGCCTGACCGAGCTGGAGCGGCGCAGCGTCAGCGGAGCACGCTGGTGGACGTGCGGGGAACTGGCCGACGCCCATGAGACGGTGTATCCGACCAGACTCGCCGGGCTGCTGCGCACGCTGCTCGACGAAGGTCCCCCGGCCGGCCCCGTGATCCTGGACACCGAAATCGTCTGAGGGTCCGCGGGACTGGCGCACAATGGGGGGATCGCACGGCTGAAGGGGATGCCATGAGCGCCGAGGACCTCGAGAAGTACGAGACCGAGATGGAGCTGAAGCTCTACCGGGAGTACCGCGACGTCGTCGGTCTGTTCAAATACGTGATCGAGACGGAACGGCGCTTCTACCTCACCAACGACTACGAGATGCAGGTGCACTCGGTCCAGGGTGAGGTGTTCTTCGAGGTGACCATGGCGGACGCCTGGGTCTGGGACATGTACCGCCCGGCCCGGTTCGTCAAGCAGGTCCGCGTCCTCACCTTCAAGGACGTGAACATCGAGGAGCTGAACAAGAGCGATCTGGAGCTGCCGAGCGGCTGACGGGCGGGGGCACCCGGAGCCCTGCGCTCGGGGTCGTCCCCCATACGGGTGGCGGAGTTCTCCACAGCCGCCGGACGGTCCACCAAGATCCACTTTGCTGGGGGATCTGCGTGACGGTGGGCGCCGGAGGTGGTGCCGACATGAGCAAGGCACGCAGTGGACTCGGCAGGTACGGCGAGGATCTGGCCGCGCGGCGGCTGACCGAGGCCGGGATGAGCATCCTGGAGCGCAACTGGCGCTGCGGACGCTCCGGTGAGATCGACATCGTGGCCCGCGACGGGGACACGCTGGTCGTCTGCGAGGTGAAGACCCGCAGGGGCGGCGGCTTCGAGCATCCGATGGCCGCCGTCACCCCGCGCAAGGCACGGCGGCTGCTCGGCCTCGCCGAACGCTGGGTCCATTCGCACGGAGGCGCCCCGCCCGGCGGCGTCCGCGTCGATCTCGTGGGCGTCCTGCTGCCCCGCCGGGGCGCGGCCGCCGTGGAGCACGCGCGGGGGGTGGCCTGAGATGGGTTTCGCCCGTACGTGCTCGGTGGCCCTGGTCGGTGTCGAGGGCGTCGTCGTGGAGGTCCAGGCCGACCTGGAACCCGGGGTCGCGGCCTTCGCCCTGGTCGGGCTGCCGGACAAGAGCCTCACGGAGAGCCGGGACCGGGTCCGCGCCGCGGTGGCGAACTCCGGCGGCGAGTGGCCCCAGAAGAAGCTCACCGTCGGCCTCAGCCCCGCCTCGGTGCCGAAGGGCGGCTCCGGCTTCGACGTGGCCGTGGCCTGCGCGATCCTCGGCGCCGCCGAACGGATCGATCCCCGGGTCCTGGCCGACATCGTGATGATCGGCGAACTCGGTCTGGACGGCCGGGTCCGGCCGGTGCGGGGCATTCTGCCCGCCGTGCTGGCCGCCGCCGAGGCCGGATACCAGCAGGTGGTGGTCCCCGAGTGCGCCGCCGCCGAGGCCGCGCTGGTGCCCGGGGTGTCCGTCCTCGGGGTGCGCACCCTGCGGCAACTGATCGCCGTCCTCGCCGACGAACCCGTGCCCGACGAGGAACCGGACACCGAGGGCCGCCCCGACCCGCTCCTGGCCGGGCTCAGGATGCCCGGCACCGGCGCCTCCGCCGCCCTGCACAGCGCCGGAGCCGCCCAGCAGGACCAGGGCCACGACCTGGCCGACGTGGTGGGCCAGACCTCGGCCCGCACCGCCCTGGAGGTGGCCGCCGCCGGAGGCCATCACCTCTTCCTCGAAGGCCCGCCGGGCGCGGGCAAGACCATGCTGGCCGAGCGGCTGCCCGCCGTGCTGCCCCGGCTCAGCCGCGAGGAGTCCCTGGAGGTCACCGCCGTGCACTCGGTGGCCGGACTGCTGCCCCCCGGCAAGCCGCTGGTCGACGTGGCGCCGTACTGCGCCCCGCACCACTCGGCGACCATGCAGTCCCTCGTCGGCGGCGGCCCCGGCGTCGCCCGGCCCGGCGCGGTGTCCCTGGCCCACCGAGGGGTGCTCTTTCTGGACGAGGCGCCCGAGTTCCACAGCCAGACCCTGGACGCCCTGCGGCAGCCCCTGGAGTCCGGGCACGTGGTGATCGCGCGCAGCGCCGGGGTGGTGCGGTTCCCGGCCCGGTTCCTGATGGTCCTCGCGGCCAACCCGTGCCCCTGCGGACGCTTCTCCCAGCGCGACTCGCTGTGCGACTGCCCGCCGTCCGCGATCCGGCGCTACCAGTCCCGGCTGTCCGGGCCGCTCCTGGACCGGGTGGACCTGCGTGTCGAGGTCGACCCGGTCACCCGGGCCCAGCTCACCGGCCCCGGCGCCCGGGGCGAGTCCACCGCGAGCGTGGCCGAGCGGGTGGGCGCGGCCCGTGAGCGCGCGGTGGCCCGGCTGGCGGGCAGTCCCTGGCGCACCAACAGCGAGCTCCCCGGCCGTGAGCTGCGCACCCGCTTCCACGCGCGGCCCGGCGCGATGGACGAGGCCGAGCGCGGCCTGGAGCGCGGAGTCCTCACCGCGCGCGGCATCGACCGGGTGCTCCGGGTCGCCTGGACCATCGCCGACCTGGCAGGCCACGACCGCCCCACGGCGGACGACGTCCGCCTGGCCCTCCAACTGCGCACGGGCGTCCCCCGGGGCGTGCCCATGGCTATCGGGGCGTCGGCGTGAGCGCGGGAGGGGACGGCCTCGGGGAACCTCCGGAGAAGGACGCCGATGACGGCCTCCCGAGCGCATCCTCCGGGGAGGCACCCGGCGACGACGACCGCATCGCGCGGGTCTTCCTCACCCGGGTCGTCGAGCCCGGTGACGAGACGGCCGGGCGCTGGCTGCGGCGGTTCGGCGCCCCGGAGGTGGTCAGACGGCTCCAGGGCGGCGGGCGACCGTTGCCCGGGGTCGGGCCGAAGCGCTGGCAGGGGCTGCTCGCGCGCATCGAGGAGGCCGAGCCCGAGCGGGACCTCGCCGTCGCGGAGGAGTCGGGGGCGCGGTTCGTGTGTCCCGGCGACACCGAGTGGCCCGCCCAACTCGACGACCTCGGGGACGCGCGCCCCGTGGGGCTGTGGGTGCGGGGGCGGCCGGGCCTGAGGATGTGGGCGCTGAGATCCGTCGCGGTCGTGGGGGCGCGGGCCTGCACCGAGTACGGCGCCCACACGGCCGCCGCCCTCGCCGCGGGGCTGGCCGAGCGCGGCTGGGTGGTGGTCTCCGGCGGGGCCTACGGCATCGACGGTGCCGCCCACCGGGGCGCTCTCGCGGCCGACGGAGCCACCGTCGCCGTCCTGGCCTGCGGAGTGGACCGGCCCTATCCGCGCGGCCACACCGCGCTGTTCGACCGGATCGCGGAACAGGGGCTGCTGGTGGGGGAGTTGCCGCCGGGCGACCATCCGACGCCGAGCCGGTTCATCGTGCGCAACCGTGTGATCGCGGCGCTCACGAGAGGAACCGTCGTCGTGGAGGCCGCGTGCCGCAGCGGTTCGCTGGCCACCGCCCGGGCCGCTCAGCGGTTGGGCAGATCGACGATGGGAGTGCCCGGTCCGGTCACGAGCGCCCTGTCGGCCGGGGTGCACGAGCTGCTGCGCGGCGAGGCGTTCCTGGTCACCGACGCCGCCGAGGTGGCCGAGCTCGTCGGCGCCATCGGCGAGCTGGCCCCGCCCCGGCGCGGCCCGGTGCTCCCGCGCGACCTGCTGGAGCCGGCCGCCCGCGAGGTGCTCGCCGCGCTGCCCGGCGACCGCGCGGCGGGCGCCGGGGAGATCGCGCGCGGCGCGCGGACCACACGGGAGGAGGCGGTCGCGAGACTGTACGAGCTTCGAGCGCTTGGCTTCGTCGAACGACACGACGACGGCTGGAAGTTGACACGCCAGGCGGTGACCGCGGTCCGGACCGGGCCCGCCCCGGGCTGACCGGCGGGTTCGGCCGTCCGAGGGAATGCCCCTACACCCTTGGGTTTTCCCGGAGTTGGCGCCCCGGACGGCTCACGGCGACCCGGCCCCGGGGTGCGGGAAGGCGGCCGGCGGAGGGGGTTCGCGCGCGGGTGGTGCCTCGCTGTTCGCACACCGCGACAGCTCAGTCACGCTACGCTCACGAAGTCTCGGGCGAGGATCGCGCGACCCGGCACCGGTCCGGCATCCCACCCGGGTGGCCCACCCCTCTCGTACGTCCCGCACCCCACCCGTCCCCGCACACCCCGCACCTCCTTCGCACCGCACGGCACTTCACAGCACTTCACGGCAGAACGGCACTAGGCGACGAATGCCCCAGCACACCTCCGGGTCCGACCGGGCGGCGATCCCCCCAGCCGCCCGCGACGGTGGCGGCGCGCGGCCGCCCGCTCCCTCGACACTCGACGAGCTGTGGCGGTCGTACAAGGCGACGGGGGACGACCGGCTGCGGGAGCAGTTGATCCTGCACTACTCGCCGCTGGTCAAGTACGTGGCCGGCCGGGTCAGCGTCGGTCTGCCGCCCAACGTCGAGCAGGCGGACTTCGTCTCCTCCGGGGTGTTCGGGCTCATTGACGCGATCGAGAAGTTCGACATCGACCGTGAGATCAAGTTCGAGACCTACGCGATCACCCGCATTCGGGGCGCGATGATCGACGAACTGCGGGCGCTGGACTGGATCCCCCGCTCGGTGCGGCAGAAGGCGCGCAACGTCGAGCGCGCCTACGCCACCCTGGAGGCGCGGCTGCGGCGGACGCCGAGCGAGGGCGAGGTCGCCGCCGAACTGGGCGTCGAGGTCGAGGAACTGCACGCCGTCTTCAGCCAGCTCTCCCTGGCCAACGTGGTCGCCCTGGAGGAACTGCTGCACGTGGGCGGCGAGGGCGGCGACCGGCTCAGCCTCATGGACACCCTGGAGGACACCGCCGCCGACAACCCGGTGGAGGTGGCCGAGGACCGAGAGCTGCGCCGGTTCCTCGCGCGGGCGATCAACACGCTGCCCGACCGTGAGAAGACCGTGGTCACGCTCTACTACTACGAGGGGCTCACCCTCGCCGAGATCGGCAACGTCCTCGGCGTCACCGAGAGCCGGGTGAGCCAGATCCACACCAAGTCCGTGCTCCAGCTCAGGGCCAAGCTCGCGAGCTTCGGTCGCTGACGATCTCCCCCAGGGAGCGGCGGGTCCGTAAAGTGGTGGGGTGCCAAGGATTCGAGCGGCCTCCGTGGCCGAGCACCGGTCGATGCAGCGAGCCGCCCTGCTGGACGCGGCTCGGACCCTGCTGTCCGAGGGCGGCACGGAGGCGCTGACCTTCCCCGCCCTGGCCGAGCGCACGGGACTCGCGCGCTCGTCGGTGTACGAGTACTTCCGGTCGCGGGCCGCCGTGGTCGAGGAGCTGTGCCAGGTCGACTTCCCCGTCTGGGCGGCCGAGGTCGAGGCCGCGATGGCCGGGGAGCCGTCCGCCGAGGGCAAGGTCGAGGCGTACGTGCGCAGCCAGCTCGCGCTGGTCGGGGACCGGCGGCACAGAGCCGTGGTGGCGATCTCCGCGAGCGAACTGGACGCCGGGGCACGTGAGAAGATCCGCGCCGCGCACGGCGGCCTCGTCGCGATGATCGTCGAAGCGCTCGGGCACCTGGGCCACGCGCAGCCCCGCCTCGCCGCGATGCTGCTCCAGGGCGTGGTGGACGCGGCCGTACGCCGTATCGAACTGGGCGCCGCCGAGGACCCGGAGGCGATCACTGACGCCGCCGTGGCCATGGCCCTGCGCGGCGTACGGGGCTGATCCGGGGCCTTCCCGCCGCCCCGCTTCTCCACGGACCCCGGGGCTCAGGCGGGCACCGGCACCCCCAGCACCGGCAGCAGTCTCGACGGACCCCGGTCCAGCAGCCACGGCGGCAGCAGGTCCAGGGGGTTCAGGTAGGTCTTTCCGCGCAGCAGACCCCAGTGCACGCACGCCTGCGCGCAGTGCGGGCCTGCCGTCCGCGCGACCGTGCCCACCACGTCCCCCGCCTCCACCCGCGCGCCCTTCTCCACCGAAGGGGTGACCGGCTCGTACGTCGTCCGCAGGTCCGTACCCGCCAGTTCCACCGCGACGACGCCCCTCCCGGCCACCGGGCCCGCGTACGACACCCGGCCGGGCGCCACCGCCCGCACCGGTGCGCCCGGGGGCGCGCCCAGGTCGACACCCCGGTGGCCCCGGCCGTAGACGGAGACGGGCGGTTCCCAGCCGCGCAGCACGGCGGGACGGGTGCCGACCGGCCAGACACGAGTGGCCTTCGGGACCGGCGCGCCCTCCTTGGACGGCGGCCGGGGAACCGGTTCCGGGACGTCCGCCCAGGCCGTCGGGGCGAGCGCGGCCAGGACCGCTCCCAGGGTCAAAGCCATCCACAACGTCACATACCGCCGTACTCGTCGCATGGGAGAACCCTGCCGCTTTCCGGCCGATCCCGGCGCGAACTGTGGACGGCCGCGCGGTTGTGGACAGGGGCGTCACCCGGTGCCCTGCCCGTCCCGTACACTTCTTACGGCGATCCGGGTCACCGGGTCGACTTCGCACGCCCCGGTACGAGGCCGGTCACCCGACTCGTATCAGCGCCCCTCGGTCCTTCGCGGCTGGGCGCACGCGGGCGTCAGGCGCGACCGCCGTCCGGCGGACGCGGCACAACCGAGAATCTCAAGGAGATGGCCATGGCCGTCGTCACGATGCGGGAGCTGCTGGAGAGCGGCGTCCACTTCGGTCACCAGACCCGTCGCTGGAACCCGAAGATGAAGCGCTTCATCTTCACCGAGCGCAACGGCATCTACATCATCGACCTGCTCCAGTCGCTGTCGTACATCGACCGCGCCTACGAGTTCGTCAAGGAGACCGTCGCCCACGGCGGCACGGTCATGTTCGTCGGCACGAAGAAGCAGGCGCAGGAGGCCATCGCCGAGCAGGCCACCCGCGTCGGCATGCCCTACGTCAACCAGCGCTGGCTGGGCGGCATGCTCACCAACTTCTCGACCGTCTACAAGCGTCTGCAGCGCCTCAAGGAGCTCGAGCAGATCGACTTCGAGGACGTCGCCGCCTCCGGTCTGACCAAGAAGGAGCTGCTGGTCCTCTCCCGCGAGAAGGCCAAGCTCGAGAAGACCCTCGGTGGTATCCGCGAGATGCAGAAGGTGCCCAGCGCCGTCTGGATCGTGGACACCAAGAAGGAGCACATCGCGGTCGGCGAGGCCCGGAAGCTCAACATCCCGGTCGTCGCCATCCTCGACACCAACTGCGACCCCGACGAGGTCGACTACAAGATCCCGGGCAACGACGACGCCATCCGCTCCGTCACCCTGCTCACCCGCGTGATCGCCGACGCCGTCGCCGAGGGCCTCATCTCCCGCTCGCGCGTCGCCACCGGTGACAAGGGCGAGAAGGCCGCCGCCGAGCCGCTGGCCGAGTGGGAGCGCGACCTCCTCGAGGGCGAGAAGAAGGACGAGGCCGTCGAGGCCGCCGCCGAGGCCCCCGCCCCCGACGCCAAGGTCTCCGAGGCCGTCGAGGAGGCCGCCGCCGAGGTGGCCGAGGGCGAGCAGGCCTGACCCACGGTGCTGACGGTGGGGGCGGCATGAACCCCGCCCCCGCCGGTCACCCGTAGGCCGACATGACGCCCGCGACCCGGCCGCACGCCGGTCGCGGGCCCGTGCGGATCTCCGATCTTTCAAGACTCCAGAAAGACTCACAGACTCATGGCGAACTACACCGCCGCCGACGTCAAGAAGCTCCGTGAGCTCACCGGCGCCGGCATGATGGACTGCAAGAAGGCTCTGGACGAGGCCGAGGGCAACGTCGAGAAGGCCGTCGAGGCGCTGCGTATCAAGGGCCAGAAGGGCGTCGCCAAGCGCGAGGGCCGCTCCGCCGAGAACGGCGCCGTGGTCTCCATCATCGCCGACGACAACTCCTCCGGCGTCATCGTCGAGCTGAAGTGCGAGACGGACTTCGTCGCCAAGGGCGACAAGTTCCAGGCCGTGGCCAACACCATCGCCGAGCACATCGCCAAGACGAACCCGGCCGACCTCGAGGCGCTGCTCGCCTCCGAGATCGAGCCCGGCAAGACCGTCCAGGCGTTCGTGGACGAGGCCAACGCCAACCTCGGCGAGAAGATCGTCCTGGACCGCTTCGCGCAGTTCTCCGACGGCTTCGTGACCGCGTACATGCACCGCACGATGCCCGACCTGCCCCCGCAGATCGGTGTCCTCGTCGAGCTGGACAAGCCGAACGCCGACGTCGCCAAGGGCATCGCCCAGCACATCGCCGCTTTCGCGCCGAAGTACCTCTCCAAGGACGAGGTCCCGGCCGAGGTCGTCGAGACCGAGCGTCGCGTCGCCGAGGAGACCACCCGCGCCGAGGGCAAGCCCGAGGCCGCGATCTCCAAGATCGTCGAGGGTCGTCTGAACGGCTTCTTCAAGGACGCCACGCTGCTCGGCCAGCCGTACGCCCTGGACAACAAGAAGTCGGTCCAGAAGGTCCTGGACGAGGCCGGTGTCACCCTGAAGCGCTTCTCGCGCATCAAGGTCGGCATCTGAGTCCGTACCGCGCTCGACGCGAGACCCGGATAGGGTCGACAGCAGTCGTCCGCGTACACCGCCGGCCGGGCGTGTGACGGACGGCAGCAGATCTGACGAGGAGGCCATTGCCGCGCAAGGGAGCGAGAAGCGACCCCACCGGCAATGGCCTTCTTCGTATGTGCACCACGTGAAAGACGGGATTCCCCATGACCACCAAGGCCCAGAAGAGCGACGACGGCAAAGTTGGCGGCCGGTTTCTGCTGAAGCTGTCCGGAGAGGCCTTCTCCGGAGGTGGGGGCCTCGGCGTGGACCCGGACGTGGTGCACAAGATCGCCCGTGAGATCGCCGCCGTCGTGCGCGACGGCGCCGAGATCGCGGTCGTCATCGGCGGCGGCAACTTCTTCCGCGGCGCCGAGCTGCAGCAGCGCGGCATGGACCGCGCCCGCTCCGACTACATGGGCATGCTCGGCACGGTCATGAACTGCCTCGCCCTCCAGGACTTCCTGGAGAAGGAGGGCATCGACAGCCGCGTGCAGACCGCCATCACCATGGGCCAGGTCGCCGAGCCGTACATCCCGCTGCGCGCCGTGCGCCACCTGGAGAAGGGCCGCGTGGTCATCTTCGGCGCCGGCATGGGAATGCCGTACTTCTCCACCGACACCACCGCCGCCCAGCGCGCCCTGGAGATCGACGCCGAGGCGCTCCTCATGGGCAAGAACGGCGTGGACGGGGTCTACGACTCCGACCCCAAGACCAACCCGGACGCCGTCAAGTTCGACGCGCTCGGCTACGGCGAGGTCATCACCCGCGACCTCAAGGTCGCCGACGCCACCGCGATCACCCTCTGCCGGGACAACCGCCTTCCGATCCTCGTGTTCGAGCTGCTCGCCGAGGGCAATATCGCGCGGGCCGTCAAGGGTGAGAAGATCGGCACGCTCGTGGGTGACCAGGGCAGCCGGGACTGACCGGCACTCCCCGCCCAGGGGCGCGACTTGTCCGGGTGCCGGACCGGACGCACCCTGGCCGGGGGATGGACAATGTCCTGCCGGTGGGGAACCGTGCAGGATGCAGACGCGACGCAGCCGGCCGCCGCCCGATCGGGGAACCGCAGCCGGGCCTTACTCAAGACACGCAGGAGCAAGTGGTGATCGAAGAGACCCTCCTCGAAGCCGAGGAGAAGATGGAGAAGGCCGTCGTGGTCGCCAAGGAGGACTTCGCCGCGATCCGCACCGGGCGTGCGCACCCGGCGATGTTCAACAAGATCGTGGCCGACTACTACGGGGCCCCGACGCCGATCAACCAGCTGGCCTCGTTCTCCGTGCCGGAGCCGCGCATGGCCGTCGTGACGCCGTTCGACAAGAGCGCACTGCGCAACATCGAGCAGGCCATCCGCGACTCGGACCTGGGCGTCAACCCCAGCAACGACGGCAACATCATCCGTGTGGTGTTCCCCGAGCTGACCGAGGAGCGCCGCCGCGACTACATCAAGGTCGCCAAGCACAAGGCCGAGGACGCCAAGGTCTCGATCCGCTCCGTGCGCCGCAAGGCCAAGGACGCCATCGACAAGCTGATCAAGGACGGCGAGGTCGGCGAGGACGAGGGCCGCCGCGCGGAGAAGGAACTCGACGACCTGACCGCGAAGTACGTCGCGCAGGTGGACGAGCTTCTCAAGCACAAGGAAGCGGAGCTGCTCGAAGTCTGATGAGCGACTCTTCCTGGGGGGCGCCGCCGCAGGCGGGGCAGGCCGGCTACTGGGGGCCCACCGACGGTGGGCCCGCCCAGGGGGCTGTCCCGGCGGGTCCGGCGTACGACGGGGCGTTCGCCCCGCAGCACGGCAGCCCGTATCCGAGCCTTTCGCAGAATCCGGAGCCCATGCCCGACTCCCCGCAGCCGGCGCCCGCGCCGCAGAAGAAGAGCGCGGGCCGCGACCTGAGCGCGGCCATAGGGGTCGGCGTCGGACTCGGCGCGGTGATCATCGCGTCCCTGTTCGTCGTCAAGGCCGTGTTCGTCGGCGTCGTCGCGGTCGCGGTGGTCGTCGGGCTCTGGGAGCTGACCAGCAGGCTCCGCGAGCGCAAGGAGATCAACGCGCCGCTCGTGCCGCTCGCGGTGGGCGGCGCGGCCATGGTGATCGCCGGGTACGCGCGCGGGGCCGAGGGTGCCTGGGTCGCCATGGCGCTCACCGCGCTCGCGGTCCTGGTCTGGCGGATGACACAGCCGCCGGAGAACTACCTCAAGGACGTCACGGCAGGCGTCTTCGCCGCGTTCTACGTGCCGTTCCTGGCCACGTTCGTCGCACTGCTGCTCACCGCGCACGACGGGGCCTGGCGGGTGCTGACCTTCCTGATACTCACGGTGGTCAGCGACACCGGCGCCTACGCGGTCGGCTGGCGCTTCGGCAAGAAGAAGCTCGCCCCGCGCATCAGCCCCGGCAAGACCCGCGAGGGCCTGGTCGGCGCGGTGCTGTTCGCCATGGTCGCGGGCGCACTGTGCATGCAGTTCCTGATCGACGACGGCGCCTGGTGGCAGGGTCTGGTCCTGGGCCTCGCGGTCGCCGTGAGCGCCACGCTGGGCGACCTCGGCGAGTCCATGATCAAGCGAGACCTCGGCATCAAGGACATGGGCACCCTGCTCCCCGGCCACGGGGGCATCATGGACCGCCTGGACTCCCTCCTGCCGACGGCTCCGGTGGTGTGGATGCTGATGGTGGCGTTCGTGGGGTCCTGACCGGACATCCGCCGAACGGCCTCGGCGGGCCCCGTCCTGACTTCAGGACGGGGCCCGCCGCCGTATCCGCCCCGGTCAGGGCACCTCGTACCGCTCCAGCGCGCGGGAGACGGGCTCACCGGTGCGGCGCGCGTGGTCCAGGCGTTCGCGGACCTCGCGCAGGGTGCGCGGCCGGTATCCGGGACCACTGCCGCAACAGCACTGGCGAAAGGTCAGCCCCGCGTTCAGCACCACGGTGAGAACCCGCCAGCCCTCGGTGTCCCGCTTGGCAGGTGCGGCGTAGGCCGACCCCGCGTACAAGAGATCACCGGCACAGCGCGGGCAGACCCGCCGCCCGGCGTCGGGGTACGGGCGCAGCTTGTACGACACCCTGCAGTCCAGGCAGACGTACGACACGTTCGCGGGCATCGCCCCAGGCTAGGGCGCTGCCGGTCGCGGGCCAACGGGGTTTCCGCAGCGGAGGGCGACGGCGTAAGGCGTCGCTATTGGATCTGAGACACTGGTACCACCATGCCCAAGCCCGGAGAACTCACTTTTGTCGCGCCGCGCGGAGCCAAGAAGCCGCCGCGGCATCTTGCCGATCTCACGCCTGCCGAGCGCAAGGACGCTGTCGCGGAGGCCGGGGAGAAGCCGTTTCGCGCCAAGCAGTTGTCGCAGCACTACTTCGCGCGGTTCGCGCACGACCCGGAGCAGTGGACCGACATCCCCGCCGGGTCCCGCGCCAAGCTGCAGGAGGCGCTGTTCCCCGAGCTGATGTCGGTCGTCCGGCATCTGTCGACGGACCAGGGGACGACCCGCAAGACCCTGTGGCGGCTGTTCGACGGCACGCTCGTGGAGTCGGTGCTGATGCGCTACCCGGACCGGGTGACCATGTGCATCAGCTCGCAGGCCGGGTGCGGGATGAACTGCCCGTTCTGTGCGACCGGGCAGGCCGGCCTCGACCGGAACCTGTCCACCGCCGAGATCGTGCACCAGATCGTGGACGGGATGCGGGCGCTGAGGGACGGGGAGGTCCCGGGTGGGCCCGCTCGGCTCTCCAACATCGTCTTCATGGGGATGGGCGAGCCGCTCGCCAACTACAAGCGGGTCGTGGGGGCGATTCGCGCGCTCACCGATCCCGCCCCCGACGGGCTCGGGCTGTCGCAGCGCGGTATCACCGTGTCGACGGTCGGGCTCGTCCCCGCGATCCACCGCTTCGCGGACGAGGGCTTCAAGTGCCGGCTCGCGATCTCCCTGCACGCCCCCGACGACGAGCTGCGCGACACCCTCGTCCCCGTGAACACGCGGTGGAAGGTGCGCGAGGTACTGGACGCCGGATTCGAGTACGCGGAGAAGTCGGGTCGCCGGCTGTCCATCGAGTACGCGCTGATCCGGGACATCAACGACCAGGCGTGGCGCGGTGACCGGCTCGGACGGCTGCTCAAGGGCAGGCCCGTCCACGTCAACCTGATCCCGCTGAACCCGACCCCCGGCTCCAAGTGGACCGCCTCCCGTCCCGAGGACGAGAAGGCGTTCGTGGAGGCCATCGCCGCGCACGGCGTTCCGGTGACCGTGCGGGACACCCGGGGCCAGGAGATCGACGGGGCGTGTGGTCAGCTCGCCGCCACCGAGCGGTAACCTGGGCCGGTCGTACAACGCCATACCTGCACAACTTCATACGCGTCATACATCTGCATATTCCGACAGGGGAGCGCCACAGCGCTGAGAGTGCGGCACCAAGGCCCGCAGACCCTCTGAACCTCGCCCAGGTCATTCTGGGTAGGAAGTTCGGTCATCACTCAAGCTGTTGTGCCCTGCCCGGCCTCCGTCCGCGGAGACCGGGCAGGGCCGCGTCTCTTCCTGGCCAGACCCAGGAGGAACATCCAGTGCACACCAAGACCCTCGTGGCCGCGGCGGTCGGCCTCGGCCTGGTCACGCTGTCCGCGTGCGGCTCCACCGGATCGACCGGCTCCGCCGGCACCGGGCACGCCGCCGACACCAGGACCGTGACCCTGGTCAGCCACGACTCGTGGGCCGCGTCCAAGAGCGTCATCCAGGACTTCGAGAAGCAGTCCGGCTACAAGGTCCGCGTCCTCAAGGACGGCGACGCCGGTCAGGCCGTCAACAAGGCGATCCTCACCAAGGACCACCCCCAGGGCGACGTCCTCTTCGGCGTCGACAACACCCTGCTCTCCCGCGCCCTCGACAACGGCCTCTTCCAGCCGTACGCCGCCAAGGGCCTCGACCAGGTCGACGCCGCCTTCCGGCTGGACGGCGCCAAGCACCGCGTCACGCCCGTCGACTACGGCGACATCTGCGTCAACTACGACAAGGCGTACTTCGGCAAGCACAAGCTCACGCCCCCGCGGACCTTCGCCGACCTCGCCGACCCGAAGTACAAGAACCTCCTGGTCACCGAGAACGCCTCCACCTCCTCGCCCGGCCTCGGCTTCCTGCTCGGCAGCGCCGCCCGGTACGGCGACAAGGGCTGGGAGGGGTACTGGAAGAAGCTCAAGGCCAACGGCGTGAAGGTCGTGGACGGCTGGGAGCAGGCGTACTACCAGGAGTTCTCCGGCTCCTCCGAGGGGAAGAAGGCCGGCGGCGACCGCCCGCTCGTCGTCTCCTACGCCTCCTCGCCGCCCGCCGAGGTCATCTACGCCAAGAAGCGTCCCTCGACCGCCCCGACCGGCGTCTCCGAGGGCACCTGCTTCCGGCAGACCGAGTTCGCCGGGCTGCTGAGCCACGCCAAGAACCCCAAGGGCGGCAAGGCGTTCCTCGACTTCCTGCTGTCGAAGAAGTTCCAGCAGGACATGCCGCTGAACATGTTCGTGTACCCGGTGGTCAAGGACGCGAAGGTGCCCGCCGAGTTCACCGAGTACGGGCCCGCCGCCAAGCACCCGGAGAACATGGCGCCCGGCCGGATCGCCGCCAACCGCGACCAGTGGGTCAGCTCGTGGACGTCGCTCGTACTCAAGTAGCCGCGCGGCGGGCAGCCACGCGGCGCGTCCGCGCGAACGCGGCCCGGCTCGGTCTCATGGCCGTGCCGGCCGCGTTCTTCGCGGTGTTCTTCGCCTGGCCCGTGGCCGCGATCGTGCTGCGCGGCCTGAAGGCGGACGGCACCTGGCACCTCGGCCGCGTCACGGACGTGCTCGCCCGCCCCGACATCCGCCATGTGCTGTGGTTCACCACCTGGCAGGCGCTCGCCTCCACCGCGCTCACCCTGCTGATCGCGCTGCCCGCCGCCTATGTCTTCGCCCGGTTCGACTTCCCCGGCAAACAGGTGCTGCGGGCCGTGATCACCGTCCCGTTCGTGCTGCCGACCGTGGTCGTCGGCACCGCCTTCCTCGCACTCGTCGGCCACGGCGGGCTCCTGGACGAGCTGTGGGGCGTACGCCTGGACACCACGGTGTGGGCGATCCTCCTCGCACACGTGTTCTTCAACTACGCGGTCGTCGTGCGCACCGTCGGCGGTCTGTGGGCGCAGCTCGACCCGCGGCAGGAGGAGGCCGCCCGGATGCTCGGCGCCTCCCCGCTGCGCGCCTGGCGGCAGGTCACCCTGCCCGCGCTCGCGCCCGCCGTGGCCGCCGCGGCGCTGATGGTCTTCCTGTTCACCTTCACCTCCTTCGGTGTGGTGCAGATCCTCGGCGGCCCCACCTTCTCCACCCTGGAGGTGGAGATCTACCGGCAGACCTCCGAGGTCTTCGACCTCACCACGGCCGCCGTCCTCACCCTGCTCCAGTTCGCGGCGGTCGGCGCGATCCTCGCCGTGCACGCCTGGACCGTACGGCGGCGCGAGAGCACCCTGCGCCTGGTGGACGCCTCGGTCACCGCCCGCCGTCCGCGCGGCGCCGGGCAGCGGGCGCTGCTCACCGGGGTCCTCGTCACCGTGGCCCTGCTGCTGGTCCTGCCGCTCGCCGTGCTCGTGCGCCGCTCCCTGGACGCGCCCGGATTCGCCTACTACCGGGCGCTCACCGACGCCGACGGAGGCACGTTCCTGACGGCGCCGCTGAACGCCGTGTGGACCTCGCTGGAGTACGCCGTCGCCGCCACCGCCATCGCCGTGGCGATCGGCGGGCTCGCCGCCGCCGCGCTGGCGCGCCGCGACGCGGGACGGCTGGTGCGCGGGTTCGACGCCCTGCTGATGCTGCCGCTCGGCGTCTCCGCCGTGACCGTCGGCTTCGGCTTCCTGATCGCCCTCGACCGGCCGCCGCTGGATCTGCGCGAGTCGTGGATGCTGGTCCCGCTCGCCCAGGCGTTGGTCGGCGCCCCCTTCGTCGTGCGGACCATGCTGCCCGTGCTGCGCGCGGTGGACGTACGGCTCCGGGAGGCGGCCGCGGTGCTCGGGGCGTCGCCCTGGCGGGTGTGGCGGGAGGTCGACCTGCCGCTGGTGCGCAGGGCGCTGCTGATCGCGGCGGGGTTCGCGTTCGCCGTCTCCCTGGGCGAGTTCGGGGCGACCGTCTTCATCGCGCGCCCCGACAACCCGACCCTGCCCGTCGCGGTGGCCCGGCTGCTGAGCCGCCCCGGGGAGCTGAACTACGGCCAGGCGATGGCCCTTTCCACGATTCTCATGGTCGTCTGCGCGGCCGCCCTGCTCCTTCTGGAGCGGGCCCGCGTGGACCGGACGGGGGAGTTCTGATGCTGCTGAGCCTTCGCGAGGCGACCGTACGTCTCGGCGGGCGTCCGGTGCTGGACGGCGTCGACCTCGACGTGGCCGAGCACGAGGTGGTGTGTGTGCTCGGGCCGAGCGGCAGCGGCAAGTCCACGCTGCTCAGGACCGTCGCCGGGCTCCAGCCGCTCGACGCCGGACGGGTGTCGCTCGACGGCCGCGACCAGGCGGGCGTGCCCGCGCACCGGCGGGGCGTGGGCCTGATGTTCCAGGACCACCAGCTCTTCCCGCAGCGTGACGTGGGCGGCAACGTCGCCTTCGGGCCCCGGATGCACGGGGTGTCCAGGTCCGAACGGGACGCCAGGGTAAGGGCGTTGCTGGAACTGGTCGGGCTGCCCGGCTCCGAACGGCGGGCGGTGGCCGGGCTGTCCGGTGGCGAGCAGCAGCGGGTCGCGCTCGCGCGGGCCCTCGCGCCCCGGCCCCGCCTGCTGATGCTGGACGAGCCGCTGGGGCAGCTCGACCGCTCGCTGCGCGAGCGTCTGGTGGTCGAACTGCAGGAACTCTTCGGCCGGTTGGGCACCACCGTGCTCGCCGTCACGCACGACCAGGGCGAGGCGTTCGCCCTCGCCGACCGGGTCGTGGTGATGAGGGACGGGCGAATCGCCCAGTCCGGCACGCCACTTGAGGTGTGGAGGCGGCCCGCCGACGCCTTCGTGGCCCGCTTCCTCGGTTTCGACAACGTGGTGGCGGCGACCGTCACCGACGCGGTCGCGGACACCCCCTGGGGCAAGCTGCCGGTGCCGGAGGGCTCACCGCAGGGCGGCCGCGAACTGCTCGTACGGCCCGCCGGCGTACGGCTGGTGGCGGAGGACACGGGGCTGCCGTGCACGGTGGCCGCGCGCACTTTCAAGGGCACCCATGTCGCGCTGCGGCTGCGGCCCCACGACGGCGGACCTCTGCTGGAAGCCGCCTGCGCGCCGGCCGACGCGCCGCAGACCGGGGCGGAGACCGGCGTGGTGTTCGACGCGTCGGACGTGGTCGTCCTCGGCTGACCGGCGACCGGAACGCGACCGCGGCCCGCCCCCGTGGATTCGGGGACGGGCCGCGGTGGTGAAGCGGTGGTGGGCGGAAGCCCGGCGTCAGCCGCCGTTCTTCGCGCCACGGCGGCGCATACCGAAGTACACCGCGCCGCCGCCGACGACCACGAGGGCGCCCGCGACACCGGCGATCAGGCCGGTGTTGGAGTTGGCACCGGTCTCGGCGAGGTTCGAGTCACCGATGGCCGCGGACGGCGCGTTGCTCGGGACGTCGGACGCCGGGGCCGCGGCGCTCTCGGACGCCGAGCCGGACGGGGAGGCGTCTCCCTTGGCCGGCTTGGTCTCCGACGGGGACGGCTTGGCCGACTCGGAGGCCGAGTCGCTCGGAGCCGGGGTGGCCTCCTTGCCGCACGCCGTGGCCGGGGTGGTCAGGTTCGGCGTGATGTCCTTGTTGTTGATGAACCGGGGCACGTTGACGCTGACGCGGTAGACAGCGCCGGGCTTCCAGTCCTCGTCGAAGGTGATCTTGGCGCCTTCCTTGGTGCCGGTCACCTCCTGCTCGCCGATCTTCTTCTCGTCGGCGCCGTTGTTCTCCAGGAACACCGTGACGGTGGCCTTCTGGCCGGAGAAGTCCTTGTCGGTGACGACGATGGAACCCTTGCCACCGTTGCAGACGGCCTCGGCCGAGAACTCACTGATGTTGCACGCGAGAGCCTGGCCGGAGACGCCCAGGACCAGCGCGGCGGACGCGGAGGCGAGACCCAGGATGCGCACGGAGCGGCGTGCGTTGCGGCGGGATATGGACAAGTCCTGTCCTTTGCTGAGTGCAGAACTGCGGGGGGTAGTGGGGGAGTTGGGGCGGGGTGAGGCACAGTCCCGGTACCCCCACGAGACACACAGGTTTATAAGCGCTCCATAAGGAGTGTCAATGCGTAGGCACCTGTGAGCCGTTGACTTTACCGTCTTATTAACTGAAGAGACGTTTCAACGCCTCGGGCGCCGACTCTATCCGGTCGCTTACGTGGCCAACTACCGCCCCCGCAACGGCAAAAGGCGTCGGCGTCCGGTCACCCGGACGCCAACGCCTCGCTCGCGTCAGCACATTGACGGTCAGTCCTGGATCGCCGCCGGGTCCATCCACATGACCTCCCAGGTGTGCCCGTCCAGGTCGTCGAAGGCGCGACCGTACATGAAGCCGTGGTCCTGGGGCTCGCCGTGGGCCGTGCCGCCCGCCGCGATCGCCTTGTCCACCAGCTCGTCCACCCGCTCGCGGCTCTCGGCGCTCAGACAGAGCAGCACCTCGCTGGAGGTCCGCGCGTCCACGATCTCCTTGTCGGTGAAGCGGGCGTAGTGCTCGCGCGTCATGAGCATCGCCACGATGGTGTCGCTGATGACGACACAGGCGCACTCGTCGGTGCTGAACTGCGGGTTGATCTCGTAGCCCAGCTCCGTGAAGAACTTCCGCGTGGCCGGGACGTCGGCGGTGACCAGGTTGACGAAGATCATCTGGCGGTACATGGGGCCCTCCGGGGTCCGTGTGTTCGATGGTGTCCGCCTGTGTAGACGGCGGACCGTCCCGGAACTCATCGGTTGGCTCAGCGGCTTGTGCTCAGCGGCTTGTGGGCAGCGCGGACAGATAGGCGATCAGCAGGGTCAGCGGGCCGAACACCGCGAGCAGGGCGGCCGCCCGCAGCGCGGCGGCGCTGCGCAGCATCGTCGCCGGGGCGCCGAGACGCAGCAGCGCGGCGGTGGTGTCGGCGCGGGACTGGCGCGCCTCCACGGCGGCGGTCAGCAGCGTGGCCAGCGTGCAGCCGGCCACCACCAGCGTGCCGAGCAGGGTCAGCGGGCCGAAGGGCGGCGCGGAGCCGTCGTACAGCACGGTCATCGCGAACGCGGCGGACACCACCGCGCAGAGCACGCCGAGCGGGCGCCCGATCCGCGTGGCCTCCGCCATCAGGACCCGCCCGGCGAGCAGCCTGAGCGCGCCGGGCCGCGTGCTCTGCAGCAGGAGCCCGGCGAGGTACGTCAGCCCCGGTGCGGCCAGGACGAGACCGAGTGCGGTGAGCATCCAGCCCACGAGCACCGCCGCGCCCTCGGCGGGCAGCGCGGCGAGCGAGGGGGCGGGGGTGACCCGGCCCGCGTACGCCTGGACGGCGAGACCGCCCGCCAGCGCGGCGACACCCCAGGGGAAACCGTCCGGTGCCTCGCGCGGGGCGGGCGGTACGGCGACGGCATCGGGTGCGCCGACGGTCGCACCGGCACCCGCACCGGCACCCGCGTCGTCCGACTCGCCGGCGCTCTCGTCGTCGGCCGGGGGCTCGGCCGCCGCGCCCGGACGGCCTCCGAGCGCCGTGTCGAACCAGCGCGCCCCCGGCCGCCCGTCCCTGGGGCGCAGGGCGAGGGCGACCGTCAGCGAGGCGACGGCCGGGGCGAGGGTGAGCAGGGTCAGCACGGCCGGTACGGGCAGCGGCTGGTCGGCGGCGAGCAGCTTGGCGCCGTCGCCGTCGAACGGCATCCCCGTGATGTCGCCGCGCAGGTGCAGGAAGAACATCAGGGCCACCAGCGAGCCCAGTACGCAGGAGAGCGCCGTGGTCAGCGCGGAGATCGCCATCAGCCGCCCGGGACCGAGCCCGACCGCCGAAAGCCCCGGGCGCGGCCGGGTGCCGGGGTCGGTGCGGGCCACCGCGAGCGCGAGGTACGCGGTGGCGGCGAGCGGCACCAGGCACCAGGCCAGGCGCAGCGCGCCCGCGCCCGGGGTCGTGGGGTGGCCGAGCGCGTAGCCGAGGGAGCCGAGCAGCAGGAACCCGGTGCCCGCCGAGGCCGCGGCCACCAGCAGGCGGCGCAGCTGGACGGCGGGCCGGGCGGCACGGGTCAGGCGGAGAGCGAGCACGCGGCCCGGCCCTCCTTCTCCTCCGCGTCCGGCAGATGCACGGTCTTCACGCGCCGGCCGTCGAGCAGGGAGACGGTGCGGTCCGCGAGGGCCGCGGTCTCGGAGTCGTGGGTGGCGAGGACCACGGTGATGCCGTGCGAACGGGCGGCCGTGGTGAGGGTGCGCAGCACATGTCCCCGGTCGGCGCGGTGCAGCGGAGCGGTGGGCTCGTCGGCGAAGAGGACCGTGGGCCCGGTGGCGAGCGCGCGGGCGATGGCGACGCGCTGGCATTCGGCGTGCAGCAGCGCGTGCGGGCGCTTGCGGGACTTGTCGCCGACGTCCAGGCGCTCCAGCCACTCCATGGCGGCCACCTTGGCCCGGCGCCGGCTCGTGCCGCGCAGCATCAGGGGGAGCGCGGCGTTCTCCCAGACGTTCAGCTCGGGGACGAGGGCCGGGGCCGGGTCGATCCAGCCGAACCGGTCGCGGCGCAGCCGTTCGCGGGCGAACGGGCCCATGGTGTGCACGGGGGAGCTGTTGAACCAGACCTCGCCGTCCCGCACGCGCACCTGGCCGGACAGACAGCGCAGCAGGGTGGTCTTGCCGCTGCCGCGCGGGCCGCCGACGGCGAGGATCTCGCCCTCGCGCACTCCGAGCGAGATCCCGGCGATGCCGGGTGAGCCGTCGGGGTGCCTGAAGGTGAGGGAGCGTGCCCAGAGCACGTCGTTGTCCGGCGGGGCCTCCATGGCGTACACCTCGGTTCTGATCCGTTTTCCCGTGTCCGTCCCCCGTCCGGGGGAACGAAACACCGGGCCGATCGGTCACTGGCACGCTAGGCAGCCGCTGGTCCGCGCCGGGACAGCACACGGCCCCGGGCCGCCGTTCTCACTCGAACGGGCGGCGCCGGGGCCGGGGCCGGTCGACCGACCGGAGGCATCCGCGCGGGAGGTCAGAGCTTGGTCCACGCCTCCGTCAGGGTGGCGCGCAGGATCTGCTCGATCTCGTCGAAGGTCTCCTGGTCGGAGATCAGCGGCGGGGCGAGCTGGATCACCGGGTCGCCCCGGTCGTCGGCGCGGCAGTAGAGGCCGTTCTCGAACAGCTTCTTGGAGACGAAGCCGTAGAGGATGCGCTCGATCTCGTCGCCGTCGAAGGACTCCTTGGTGTTCTTGTCCTTGACCAGCTCGATGCCGTAGAAGAAGCCGTTGCCGCGGACGTCGCCGACGATCGGCAGGTCGTGCAGCTTCTCCAGGGTCGAGCGGAAGGCGCCCTCGTTGTCGAGGACGTGCTGGTTGAGGCCCTCGCGCTCGAACAGGTCGAGGTTGGCGAGGCCGACGGCGGCGGAGACCGGGTGGCCGCCGAAGGTGTAGCCGTGCAGGAAGACGTTGTCGCCGCGGTAGAAGGGCTCGGCGATGCGGTCGGAGACGATCGTCGCGCCGATCGGGGAGTAGCCCGAGGTCATGCCCTTGGCGCAGGTGATGATGTCCGGGACGTAGCCGAACTTGTCGCAGGCGAACATCGTGCCCAGGCGGCCGAAGGCGCAGATGACCTCGTCCGAGACGAGCAGCACGTCGTGCCGGTCGCAGATCTCGCGCACCCGCTGGAAGTACCCGGGCGGCGGCGGGAAGCAGCCGCCGGCGTTCTGCACCGGCTCCACGAAGACCGCGGCGACCGTGTCCGGCCCCTCGAACAGGATCTGCTGCTCGATCTGGTCGGCGGCCCAGCGGCCGAACGCCTCCGGGTCGTCGCCGAAGACCGGCGCGCGGTAGATGTTGGTGTTCGCGGCCTTGTGCGCGCCGGGCACCAGCGGCTCGAAGGGCGCCTTCAGGGCGGGCAGTCCGGTGATGGAGAGGGCGCCCTGCGGGGTGCCGTGGTAGGCCAGCGAGCGGGATATGACCTTGTGCTTGGTCGGCTTGCCGGTCAGCTTGAAGTACTGCTTGGCGAGCTTCCAGGCGGTCTCGACGGCCTCGCCGCCGCCGGTGGTGAAGAAGACCTTGTTGAGGTCCCCGGGCGCGTACCCGGCCAGCCGCTCGGCCAGCTCGATCGCCTTGGGGTGGGCGTAGGACCACACCGGGAAGAAGGCCAGCTCCTGGGCCTGCTTGAGGGCGGTCTCGGCCAGCTCCACCCGGCCGTGTCCGGCCTGGACCACGAACAGGCCCGCGAGGCCGTCGAGGTAGCGCCTGCCCTTGTCGTCGTAGATGGAGGTGCCCTCGCCCCGGACGATGGTCGGGACGGGGGAGTTCTCGTACGAGGACATGCGGGTGAAGTGCATCCACAGGTGGTCGTACGCGCTGCGGCTGAGGTCCTTCTGGGTCACGGTTATCGGGTTCCCCACATGTAGGTCTGCTTCTTGAGCTTCAGGTAGACGAAGCTCTCGGTGGAGCGCACGCCGGGCAGGGCCCGGATGCGCCGGTTGATCACGTCCAGCAGGTGGTCGTCGTCCTCGCAGACGATCTCGGCGAGGACGTCGAACGAGCCCGCGGTCATCACCACGTACTCGACGTCCGGCATGGCGGTCAGCGCGTCCGCGACGGACTCCACGTCGCCCTCGACGTGGATCCCGACCATCGCCTGCCGGCGGAAGCCCACGGTGAGCGGGTCCGTGACGGCGACGATCTGCATCACGCCCTGGTCGAGCAGCTTCTGCACGCGCTGGCGCACGGCCGCCTCGGAGAGGCCGACCGCCTTGCCGATCGCGGCGTAGGGCCTGCGGCCGTCCTCCTGGAGCTGCTCGATGATGGCGAGGGAGACGGCGTCCAGCTGGGGAGTGCCGCTCCTGGACTCGCGGGCGGAGTCCCTGTGTTCTGCGCTTCGACTGGCCACGCCCACACTGTGCACGACGTCTCGACAGTTTCGCAAGGCTCGATCGATGAAATTCGTTGTTTACGAGGGTGGAGTGTGCGGATTTCGCAGGACCGGTGGTGGTGGGGGTGTTGAAAACGTGGGTGTCGCGACTAGGGTTGGGCTGTCTCAGCCACCGGACAGCCGTGCTGCCCCGGGGGGCGGGACAGCTCGAACCCTCGAACCAGATCAGGAGGCCGGCAGTGAGCACCGAGCTGCGTCGTCTGCGCAACTACATCGACGGTGAGTTCCGGGACGCCGCCGACGGACGGACCACCGAGGTGGTCAACCCCGCGACCGGTGAGGCGTACGCGACCGCGCCGCTGTCCGGGCAGGAGGACGTGGACGCCGCCATGGCGGCCGCCGCCGCGGCCTTCCCCGCCTGGCGCGACACCACCCCCGCCGAGCGGCAGAAGGCCCTGCTGAAGATCGCGGACGCCTTCGAGGAGCGGGCCGAGGAACTGATCGCGGCCGAGGTGGAGAACACCGGCAAGCCGGTCGGGCTCACCCGCACCGAGGAAATCCCGCCGATGGTCGACCAGATCCGCTTCTTCGCGGGCGCGGCCCGGATGCTGGAGGGGCGCTCCGCGGGCGAGTACATGGAGGGCCTCACCTCGATCATCCGCCGCGAGCCGGTCGGCGTCTGCGCCCAGGTCGCGCCGTGGAACTACCCGATGATGATGGCGGTGTGGAAGTTCGCCCCGGCCCTCGCGGCGGGCAACACGGTCGTGCTCAAGCCGTCCGACACCACCCCCGCCTCCACGGTCCTGATCGCGGAGATCCTCGGCTCGATCCTGCCCAAGGGCGTCTTCAACGTCGTCTGCGGCGACCGCGACACCGGCCGCCGCATGATCGAGCACCCCGTCCCGGCGATGGCCTCCATCACCGGCTCGGTGCGCGCGGGCATGTCGGTCGCCGAGTCCGCGGCCAAGGACCTCAAGCGGGTCCACCTGGAGCTGGGCGGCAAGGCGCCGGTCGTCGTCTTCGAGGACACCGACATCCCCAAGGCCGTCGAGGACATCTCGGTCGCGGGCTTCTTCAACGCCGGCCAGGACTGCACCGCCGCCACGCGCGTCCTCGTCCAGGAGTCCATCCACGACGAGTTCGTCGCGGCGCTCGCCAAGGCCGCGCAGGAGACCAAGACCGGGCAGCCGGACGACGAGGACGTGCTCTACGGTCCGCTGAACAACCCCAACCAGCTCAAGCAGGTCTCCGGCTTCATCGAGCGGCTCCCCGCCCACGCCAAGGTCGAGGCGGGCGGCCACCAGGTCGGTGACAAGGGCTACTTCTACGCCCCGACCGTCGTCTCCGGCCTCAACCAGGACGACGAGATCGTCCAGAACGAGGTCTTCGGCCCCGTCATCACCGTCCAGTCCTTCACCGACGAGGACCAGGCCGTCGAGTGGGCCAACGGCGTCGACTACGCGCTGGCCTCCTCGGTGTGGACCAAGGACCACGGGCGCGCGATGCGGATGTCCAAGAAGCTGGACTTCGGCTGTGTGTGGATCAACACCCACATCCCGCTGGTCGCGGAGATGCCGCACGGCGGCTTCAAGAAGTCGGGCTACGGCAAGGACCTGTCGGGGTACGGCTTCGAGGACTACACGCGGATCAAGCACGTGATGACCTCGCTCGACGCGTAGGCGCTTCGCCGGGTCCGGCCGGGTTGGTGCGGTCGTATGCCGGCCGCGGGCGCGTGGGGGCTGTTCGCGCAGTTCCCCGCGCCCGTTCGGTCCGGCCTCGGATTGTCTCTTTTGCGGCTCGGGCGGCACACTTTCCGAGTGCTTCACACCTCTGTTCGTGGTTCCGCCCCCTCCCGCCGGACCCTGCTGCGTGCTCTCGGGGGTACCGCCGCGCTCGGCGCGGTCGCCGGGTGCGGGGTGCCCTCGGCGTACGTACGCGCCGGTGCGCGGTCGGCGCCGGACCGCTCGGCGAGTGACCACCGGCTGGTCTGGTCGAACTGGCCGCTGTACATCGACACCGATGACGACAACCCGAACAAGCGGCCCACGCTGGACGCCTTCGAGAAGCGCACCGGGATCTCCGTCGACTACGTCGAGGAGATCAACGACAACGACGAGTTCTTCGGCAAGGTCAGCCCGGCGCTGATGAACCACCGGCCGACCGACCGCGACCTGATCGTCATCAGCGACTGGATGTGCGCGCGGTACGTCCGCCTCGGCTGGGTCCAGCGGATGGACCGCGCCCACCAGCCCAACGTCGCGAGGTACCTGGACCCGCTGCTGCGCTCGCCGGCCTTCGACCCGGGCCGTCTCTACACCGTGCCCTGGCAGTCCGGGATCACCGGCATCGCCTACAACCACCGCAGGCTCGGCCGCGAGATCCGGCACGTGAAGGACCTCTGGGCACCCGACCTCAAGGGCCGGGTGACGCTGCTCTCCGGACTGGACGAGGCGTTCGCGCTGCTGATGCAGTCCAACGGCGTCGACATCACGAAGTGGACGGCGGACGACTTCCACACCATCTGCGACCAGGTGGCCCACCAGGTCCGCCGCGGCCAGATCCGCCGCTTCACCGGCAACGACTACACCAAGGACCTGGTCAGCGGCGACGTCCTCGCCTGCCAGGCCTACTCCGGCGACGTCATCCAGCTCCAGGCCGACAACCCCGACATCCGCTTCGTCGTCCCCGAGGAGGGCGCCGAACTCTGGTCGGACTCCCTGATGATCCCCGACCTGGCCGCCCACAAGTCCAACGCCGAACGCCTGGTGGACTACTACTACGCCCCGGACGTCGCCGCGAAGCTCGCCGCCTGGGTCAACTACGTCTGCCCCGTCCCCGCCGCCCAGGACGTCCTGGCCTCCTCCGGGGACAAGGACACCGCGGCCCTCGCGGACAACCCCCTGATCTTCCCCGACCCGACGATGCGCTCCCGCCTGGCGATAGCCCGGGACATCACGTCCACGGAACGGGTGGAGTTCGCACGGCGCTGGAACCGGATCGCGGGGCTCTGAGAGCCCTCAGCCCAGTCCCCGCTCCTCCAGTGCCGTCCGCAGTGAGCGCAGGGCGTAGTAGACGCGGGACTTCACGGTGCCCTGGGGGACGCCGAGGGCCGCGGCGGCCTGCTGGGTGGTGCGGTCCTCGAAGAACGTCGCCTCCAGGACGTCCCGGTGCGCGGGTGTCAGCGCCTCCAGGGCGTCCTGGACCACGATCGCCGACAGCATGTGCTCCATCTGGTCGGCCTCGGCGCCCAGTTCGGTCAGCCAGGTCGCGCCGCCGACCTCCGCGGGACGGGCCCGGCGGGTGCGGTGCGCGTCGATGACGAGGTTGCGCGCGACCCGGAACATCCAGGGGCGTACGGCCATCCCCTCGCGGTCGGTGAGGTTCCGCTTGTTCCAGCAGCGCAGCAGCGTCTCCTGGACGACGTCCTCCGCCCGGTGCGTGTCCCCGCCCAGCAGCCGCAGCACGTACGCGTGGAGCGCCGGACCGTGCTCGACGTAGAGGTCGCCCAGCGCCCGTTCGTCCGGGGTCGTCGCGCTCGCCGACCCGATCACCGTCATGTTCATGGTGTGCTCCCGCTCCTCGTGCTCCTCGCGAGGCAGCCCGGCCGGGAAACGGCCGGGGCTGCCGGGACTCGGGAGTGTTCCGAGGGCGGTTCCACACTCGATTGACGGCCGGTCCACGACGGCGTACACGCGGGTGCCCGGGTCAGGCGTACGCCTCCAGGGACTCCACCTGGCCGCGCACCCGCTCGGCGAGTTCCGCGTGGCCGGGCGGGAGCGGGCCCCGGCTGCCGAGGCGGTCCCACATGTGCAGCAGCTCGCGCCCGTGCACGACGGCCGCCCGCTCGTCGTCGAGCCGCTGCCAGGCGGCCGCCGCCCGCACGACCTCGGTCGGCGCCTGCGCGTCCCCGGCCCCGCAGCGGCTGCGGGCCACGGACAGCGCGAGCACGGTCGCCTCGCGGTGCCGGCCGCTCAGGTGCGCGAGGTACGCCTCCACCGCGCGGGCCTGGAGGGTGTGCGGATGCTCGGTCCCGGCCGAGCCGGCCAGGCGCTCGCGCAGCGCGGTCGCCTCGGCGAGTGCTTCGTCCAAGTGGCCGATCCGCGCGAGGGTGTTGATGCGGGTCACGGGCTCCGCCAGCTGCGGCGGGACCTCCGCGGCGGGGTCCGGGGCGGGTGCGGGGGGCGCCGGGGGAGTGGCGCGGGCGGCGGCGGTGGCGCGGGCGCGGGCGAGTACGGCGGCGATGGCGGAGCGGTCCTGGGGCCTCCCGGGTTCCTCGGGGGCGTCCTCCGGCTTCCCGAACGTGTTCTCGGGTGTGGTCTCGGGCGCGTCCTCGGGTGTGGTCTCGGGCGTGTCCTGCGTCTCCTCGGACGGCAGCACGCGGCTGGAGCCGTCCGGGGAGACCTCCAGGACGAAGCGGTCCGTGTCCTCGGCCACGGCAGCCGCCACGGCCGAGCCCCGCCGCTCGGCGTACCGCTGCAGCCGGTCGAGGACGGCGTCGTGCACGGAGCCGCCGGGCCCCGCCGTGACGGTCTCCCCGTCGATGACGGCGAACTCGCCGCCGGACACGCGTACCTGGTGACTGATCATGACCATCCTCCTCAGAGGGAACCGTCGGTGGGAGTGGGAGTGACGCCGGGGGTCGCGCCGTCGGGCGGTGCGGCGACGCCCGCGTACTTGGCGAACTGGGCGCGGATCGAGGCGACATACCCCTGTGCCTCCGCCGTGCTCGGTACGCCCTTCGCCGCGAGGACGGAGTCCATCCCGACGTCGTACGCGGCCAGCGCGAGGTCCAGCGCGGTGCCCTGGGCCCGGCCGTCGTCGATCGCCCGCTGGGCCTGGTCGGCGAGGTCGCACATGTAACGGCCCTGGGCCATGACGGAGTCCGCCGCGTCCAGCGCGGAGACCTTGTCGTTGTCGTCGTCGTCCTTGCCGTACTTCTCGAAGACGTCGGGCGGCAGTTGGGAGAGACCCTTCTCGCCGTCCGGCCCCACCAGCGAGGCGTTGAACGAGGACTCCCTCTCCACCTGCGCGGCGATGACGATCGGACCGACCGCCTCGCACAGGGCGCCCGCCTTCTCGATGGGGTCGACGAGGTCGTCCGGGACGGTGTCCTCGTCGAGTGTGCCCTTGCCGTCGCCGTTGAAGATCTCGACCGCCTGGCTCGCCTGGTCCTCGGGCGAGGAGCCCCCGGAGTCGCCCCCGCCGCCGAACAGCAGGATCAGCGCGATGAGCGGGGCCAGCAGGACGCCGAGTCCACCGAAGACGATCACCACCACGATCGTGCCGAGCAGGACCACGGGCGACAGCAGACAGCCGCAGCCCGCCCCGGCGGCCATGGTGTTCCTGACGGCGTTCGAGGCGCCCTGCTCCCCGCCGTCCCCGTTCTCCGCGCTCATCCGCGCCCGCCTTCTTCCTCTCGCCTTGAACCGCTGTGCCCGGACGGCCCGTTGTGCTGTCCGTCGGACTCGGCACACCCAACGGGTCCTGGAGCGAAGAAGTTCAAACCGGTGGAAAACAGATGAGTCAGAGCAGCGGAAGCGCGAGCGGAGAGGGAGGCGGGACACACATGGGCACTCCGTCGGCGACACCGCCGGGTCCACGGGCCTGGGAGCGGGGCCCCACGGCCACGTCCGTGTCCGGGGTCGCAGCAACCCCCGTGGCCCCCCAGGGGGTTCGGCCCGCGGCCCCTGTCGCGCGCACCGCGCCCCGCCCGGCGCCTCCCGCGCGCCGCGCCGGTGCGGCCCCCTGGGACGAGCCCCGGCGCACCGTCCCCTCGCGCGCGGAGTCGAGGGACGCCGTCGGATGGGTCAAGGCGCACGGCGGGGCCGGTGCCACCTCGCTGGCCGACCTGCTCGGCGGGGTGGACGTGGGCGCCCGCTGGCCGGAGCCCGCACGAGGCGAACCGCGCCGGATCGTGCTGGTCGGCCGGACCAGCGCCCACGGGATGCGGTCCGTGTCACGGGCGCTCGGTGCGCTGCACGAGGGCAGGGCGCCGCACGGGCTCGAACTGCTGGCCGTGGTGCTCGTCGCCGACGCCCCCGCCCGGCTGCCGCTCGGCCTGCTGCGCCGCGTCCGGGTCCTGCGCTCGGCCGCCCATGTGCACCGGGTGCCGTGGATACCGGCCTGGCGGGTGGGTGCCGAGCCGAGGACCGTCCCCCGTCAACTGGCCACGCTCGCCCGCCTGGTGGGCGCCGACACGCAGGCCGGGGTGAGCGCGTGACGAGCCACCGTCTCCTCGCGGGTCCCCTGCTGGCCGCCTTCGACCCGGGCGGCGACGCCGGGACCCTGCTCAACCTGCTCGCCTGGTGCGCCTCCGCCGCCGGAGTCGGCGGGCTCATCGTCGTCGGCACCCGGATGGCCCTCCAGCTGCGCCGGGGCGACCCCGGGGAGGGCGGCGAGCACTTCCGCGGCGTCTTCTTCGTCACCCTCGGCTGTCTGCTCGCCACCTGCGCCGGACCGCTCGTCGCGGCCCTCGGCTCGCTGCAACTGCTCGACCCCTGAGCGCCGTACCCCCTCGTCGCAACCGCACGCCCCCGCCGCCCGCCGTCCGCGCCGGGCGCCCCGACTCCCGGAGATCCCCATGTCCTCACTGCTGTTCGAAGCCTCCAGCCTCCTGGCCTCGGGCGTGCCCCAGCCGACCCGGCAGGCGCCCGGCGAACTGACCGCGAAGGTCGACACCGTGCTCGGCATCGCCGCCTGGGCCGGTACGGCCGCCGGGGTCGCCGGGGTGCTGGTCACCGGCGCGATGATGGCCCTCTCCCTGAAGCGGGGCGAGAGCTCGGAGCACATGAGCCGCCTCGGCATGGTGCTCGGCGGCTGCGTCCTGGTCGCGACAGCCGGACCGCTGGTCGCCTTCGTCTTCAACTGACGTCTTCGACCGACCTCGCCCAGCGTCGACTTCGACGGAAGCGCACACAGGGAGCACTGGTGATGTTCACACGCAGACGGCGCCGGACCGTGCAGGAGGGGCCGTACTGGAAGCAGCGCGGCTGGCAGATGTCGGCGGGCTTCCTCGCGGCCGTGGTCGTCCTCGCCGGGATCGTCGCACTGACCTCGGGCGGCGACGGCACGGACCACGCCGAGGCCGCCGGCTCCGGCGGTCCGCCGACGGGCGGTGCCCTCGCCACCGACGGCCGCCCCCCGGGGTGCCACACCGACGAGGCGCCCGGGAACACGGTGCCCGCGACGGCCCCGCGGGACATCCGCTGGCGCGCCGTCGGCGTCGTCCGCGTACCGGTGTCGGCGGCAGCCGGTCCCACCGTGACCGACCGGGCGCCGTGGTGGTGCTTCGCGCACACGCCCGTCGGTTCCGTGCTCGCCGCCCAGGTCATCACCTCGCAGATGAGCGAGGCCCACTGGCGGACCGTGGCCGACCGGCAGCTCGTCCCGGGCCGGGGTCGCGACCGGTTCGTCTTCCACCGCTCCACCGTGCGCACCACCGGCGCCGAGCGGCGCCCCGACAGCGCCTCGGTCTCGTCGTACGCGGGGTTCGCCGTGACCCGGTACGACGGCCGGGACTCCACCGTGGACCTGCTCATCAGGAGCAGCCAGGGGTACGCCGCGACCAGTATCGACCTGCGCTGGAGCGACGGTGACTGGAAGGTGCTGCCCGCCGGGGACGGCTCCCTGCACAGCCCGGTGCGCTCGGTCCAGAACGCCAACGGCTACCTCGTGTGGGGAGGGGCGCGGACATGAGCTGCGACGACGGCAATCCGCTGCTGAACGCCCTGGTCGGGTTCTTCAGCTTCCTCGGCGACCCCATCGGCACGATCATGAAGGGGATCGCGGACTTCGTCCTCGCCGCCGCCGTCGAGGTGTTCGGCGACCTGATCACCAGCATCCCGACCCTGCCGAACACGAACACCTCCAAGGACATCAACAACCAGTCCCAGTGGATCGTGGTCTATCTGGCGGTGGGCTCGCTGCTGTTCGCCGCCGCGCGGATGGCAGCCGAGCAGCGCGGTGACGCGGGCAGGACCGCGCTGAAGGGCATCCTGCGGGTGATCTTCGTCTCCGGCGCGGCCACCACCGTCGTCACGGCGGCGGCCAGCCTGTCGGACCGCTACTCGGACTATCTGTTCCAGCAGGGCGCGCAGCGCCAGCTCGACTCGATCGGCCAGTGCTCGGACGGCGGCGGCATCCAGGCGTTCCTGCTGATGGTGCTCGCCTTCCTGCTGCTGCTCGCCGGGATCGTCCAGACCGTCCTGCTCTACATCCGGCTCGGCGTGATGATCCTGCTGCTCGGCACCCTGCCGCTGGCCGCCGCCGCCTCCATGACGGACTGGGGCGCGGGCTGGTGGCGCAAGCACGTCGGCTGGATGGTCGCCTGGCTGCTGTACAAACCGGCCGCGGGACTCGTGATGTACGCGGGCTCGGTGATGACGACGTACAGCTCGGGCGACGGCGACGGCAGCGACGTCAACGTCCGTATCGCCGGCATCGGCGTGATGCTGCTGTCCGCCGTCGCGCTGCCCGCGCTGCTGAAGCTCGTGGTGCCCGCGACCGCCGCGCTGGGCACGGGCGGCGTCGAGGATCACCTCGATGCCCGCCTCGTGCAGCGCCCGCACCGCCGACTTGAACTCCAGGACCTGCTGGCCCCGGTCGCCCCAGGAGGCGTAG
>NZ_JBSGAH010000018.1:0-117106 GCF_053600675.1 Streptomyces sp. NPDC005004 | reverse complement strand
ATGGTACTGCAAGGGGGACCTTGTGGGAGAGTAGGACGCCGCCGAACAAATTTTAAGAAAACCCCCGCACTATTGGTGCGGGGGTTTTCTGCGTTTGAGGGTCTTTATAGGCTCGGGTATATGCACTACGACCTCATTCTTTTCGACAACGACGGTGTCCTGGTGGACAGCGAGCCCATCTCCAACCGGCATCTCGCCGCCTATCTGACCGAGCTGGGGCACCCGACGTCGTACGAGGACTCCATCCGGGACTACATGGGGTCGGCCATGCACCGCATCCACGACCTGGTGCTGGAGCGGACCGGGCAGCGACTGCCCGAGGACTTCGACGACGTCTTCCACGCGCGGGTCTTCGCCGCGTTCGAGCGGGAGTTGCGGCCCGTCGCCGGGGTCGAGGGTGTGCTGGAGACGCTGGCCGCGGACGGGGTGCCGTACTGCGTGGCGTCCTCCGGAAGCCATGAGCGGATCCGGGTGGGGCACCGGGCGACGGGGCTCGGCCGGTGGTTCGATGACGGGCGCGTCTTCAGCTCGCAGGACGTGGGGCGGGGCAAGCCGGCGCCCGATCTCTTCCTGTACGCCGCCGAGCGCATGGGGGTGGCCCCCGAGCGGTGTCTGGTCGTGGAGGACTCCCCGCTCGGCGTCCAGGCGGCCGTGGCGGCCGGGATGGACGTGTACGGGTTCACCGCGATGACCCCGGCCGAGAGGCTGGCCGGTGCCAGTCAACTCTTCTCCAGCATGGGCGAGTTGGCTGACCTGCTGGTATGACGGCGGCCACCGCCCGGGGGCTGACAATTGTCATGCGGACCTCCGGACGATCGTTTCTACTGCCGGATGCCCCTCGGCCGCGAAGCTGAGGGCATGACGAAGACGACGGGGAACCAGGGCCGGAACCAGCAGCCGAGCGCGCTGGAGAACTTCAAGCCGCTGCTGGTGGACGTGGCGGTGCCGCTCGGCGCGTACTACCTCCTGAAGGACGCCTTCGGGATGAGCACCTTCGCCGCTCTCGCCTGGAGCAGCGTGGTGCCCGCCGCGCGGACCGTGTGGAGCCTGGTGCGGGAGCGCACCGCCAACGCGCTCGCGCTCCTCATCCTCACCGTGAACGTGGTCGGGCTCGCGCTCAGCCTCGTCTCGGGCGATCCGCGGCTGATGCTCGCCAAGGACGGCGCGGTCAGCAGCACGGTCGCCATCGGCATCCTGGTCTCCGTGGTGCTCGGCCGGCCGATGATGACCGAGGGCATGAAGCCCTTCCTGGTGAAGGGGGACGCGGCCAAGGAGGCCGCCTGGGAGCGCCTGGTGTCGGGTACGGCGGCGGGGTCGGCGGACTTCCGGCGCAAGGAGCGGGCGTTCTCCGTGGTGTGGGGTGTGGCGCTGCTGCTCGAGTGCGTGGCGCGGGTGGTGGGGGCGTACACCGTGCCCGTCGACACCATGGTGTGGCTGGGCGGGGTGCTGATGGCCGGGGTGATGGTGCTGGCGTTCGTGGTCAGCGGTGGCGTCGCCGCCGGGCCGATGGGGCGGATCCTCGCGGACGAGGCGAACAAGGCCGACGAGACCCCGGAGACTCCCGCGCCCGCCGGGGTCGCGCAGGCCGTCGCCGTCGCCGTCTGATCCGGCGTCCGGCTGCCGGCCGGTCATCGGCTGCCGATCCGGTCGAAGATGAGCGGAACTCATCTTTGGCCGGATCTACCCATGCGCACCCCGGGGCCCTACGCTCGCCGCCATGACGGATGTGCTGCGGCGCGGCAGGGCCTCGCTGGCGTTCGGCTTCTTCACCCAGGGCGTGGCCTTCGCTCTGCTCGTGACGCGCATCCCGGCCGTGCAGGAGCGGTACGGGGTCTCCGACGCGCTGCTGCCCGTCTTCCTCGCGGCCGTGCCGGTCCTCGCCGGGTGCGGGAGCGTGGCCACCGAGAGGCTGGTGCGGCGGATACGGCCCAGTCGGCTGCTGCGCTGGTCCCAGCCGGTGGTGCTGCTGGCGCTGCTCGGTGTCGGCGCCGGGGATCAAGTGGCGGAGCTGGCCCTCGCGTTGGGGGTGTTCGGGCTGTCGGTGGGGGCGCTGGACGCCTCCATGAACATGCTCGGGGTGAGCCTCCAGCGGGCGTACGGGCGCAGCATCATGCTGAGCTTCCACGCGGTGTACAGCCTCGGCGGGATTCTCGGGGCGTCGCTGGCCTGGGCGGGCGCGCACTGGGAGTTGGCGCTGTGGGTGTCGTATCTCCCCGTGGTGCTGGTGCTGTTGCCCGCGACGCTGGTGGGGAGCCGGTGGTACGTCGACGGGGAGAGCGGGTCGGCGGGGGAGGCGGCCGGAGCGGGGGGCGGGGTCGTGTTCCGGGTGTTGTTGCCGCTGTGTCTGGTGATGACGTTCGCCTACATCGGGGACTCGACGGTCTCCAACTGGAGCGCGAAGTACGTCAAGGACGTGCTCGGCGGCTCGGAGCAGCTCGCGACCGTGCCGTACAACGTGTACATGGTGACCACGCTGGTCGGACGGGCCCTCGGGGATCTCGGGGTGCGGCGGCTGGGGGCGGTGGCCGTGGTGCGGCTGGGGGCGCTGGTGGCGGCGGGCGGGTTCGTGGTGGTCGCGGCGGCGCCGGGGGCGTGGACGGGGATGCTCGGGTTCACGCTGGTGGGGCTCGGGCTGTGTGTGCTGGTGCCGCAGACCTTCGCGGCCGCCGGGCGCCTCTTCCCCGGGGGGTCGGACGCGGCGATCGCGCGGCTCAACATCTTCAACTATGTCGGTTTCCTGGTCGGTTCGCCGTTGGTGGGGGCGCTCGGGGACGCCTGGAGCTATCGCGGGGCGATGCTCGTGCCGATGGCTCTGGTGCTGGTCACCACGGTGTACGCCCGGTCGTTCGGGCCGGGAGGCGACCGATACGGTGGCGGGCATGAGCGGCCGCGCACAGTTGATGTGGGACGAGGCAGTAACGGGCTATGACTTCGGCCCGGACCATCCGATGGCTCCGGTGCGTCTGGAGCTGACCCGGAGCCTGGTGTCGGCGCTCGGGCTCGACAAGGAGCTGGAGGTCGTGGCCGCGCGTCCGGCGGGGGAGTCGACGCTGCGCCTCGTGCACCGCGAGGACTACATCGACGCGGTGAAGGCGGCCTCGGCCGATCCGCGCGCGGCGGACGGGGCGTACGGGCTCGGGACGGTCGACGATCCGGCGTTCGCGGGGATGCACGAGGTGTCGGCGCTGATCGCGGGGCAGTCGGTGGCGGCCGCGGAGGCGGTGTGGCGGGGTGAGGCCGAGCACGCGGTGAACTTCGCGGGCGGGCTGCACCACGCGATGCCGGGCGGCGCGGCCGGGTTCTGCGTGTACAACGACGCGGCGCTGGCGGTGGCCCGGCTCCTGGAGCTGGGCGCCGAGCGGGTCGCGTACGTGGACGTGGACGTGCATCACGGGGACGGGGTGCAGGCGGCCTTCTGGGAGGACCCCAGGGTGCTGACGATCTCGCTGCACGAGCATCCGCGCACGCTGTTCCCGGCGACGGGCTGGCCGCAGGAGACCGGTGCCGGGGCGGGTGAGGGCGCGGCGGTGAACCTGGCGCTGCCGGCCGGGACCGGGGACGCGGGGTGGCTGCGGGCGTTCCACGCGGTGGTGCCGGAGCTGCTGGCGGACTTCCGGCCGCAGGTGCTGGTCTCGCAGCACGGCGCCGACACGCACTTCGAGGACCCGCTGGCGCATCTCGCGGTGTCGCTGGACGCGCAGCGGGCGGTGCAGGTGGCCTGTCACGAGCTGGCGCACGCGTACGCGGACGGGAAGTGGCTCGCCCTGGGCGGTGGCGGTTACGCGGTGGTGGAGGTCGTACCGCGTTCCTGGACGCATCTGGTGGGGATCGCGGCGGGCCGGGAGATCGATCCGGAGACGGTGATTCCGGAGGGCTGGCGGCAGGAAGTGTACGCGCGGACACGGCAGTTGGGGCCGCAGCGGATGACGGACGGGCGCTGGCCGGTGGGTTACAGGGACTGGTCGGCGGGGTACGACCCGGCCGACCGTCTCGACCAGGCGGTGCTGGCGACTAGGCGGTCCGCCTTTCCGCTGCGAGGGCTGCTGCCGTGATGGGCGGGGGTCGGGCGGGCTCGTCGGCCGTGTCCGGTCTGGGGCGCTCGGCGTTAGGCCGACCGTGCGGTCTTTGGCCGTTCCGGTCGCCGGGGACGCGTTCGTAGGCCACCATCGCTGCCGTGTCGGAAACCGGTGCCCTGCGGGCGCACCTGCTGGCCGCCCGGCTCGCCGGTGAGGTGGCCACCGCGCGCGAGGACAGCCTGCGCCGCTACCGGCTGTTCGCCGCGTGCGACCCGCGCGCGCTGCTCGGGCTCGATCCCGCGCGGTCCTGGGGGCAGCGCGAGGTGCTGGCGCTGATGGCGGAGCGGTGCGGGGTGTCGGCCGACCCGGGGTGTGTCTCGGGCCGGGACGTGATCGACCCGGAGCGGACGCTGGCCGCGCTGGACGCCTTCGCGGGGCGGTTGCGGGCGGCGGTGCGGCGTGGTGTGCCGGTGCTCTTCGGCACCGGGCATCCGGGTGCGCTGCTCGGTTTCTACGCCGGATTGGCGGCGGCGATGTCGGCGGCGGGATGTGTTGTGCTCACCCCGGCGCAGGGTCGTTGTGTCGACATATTGACCCGGTTCGGTCTACGCACGCACCGCCTCGACTACGTACGAGGTGTTGCGTTGGTGCGGGAAGCGGGGGGCGGGCGCCCCGGGCGTGAGCCGGGTGCGCACAGCCATTCCCCGCTGCCGGTTCGGCTCGCGCTGACGGCTCTGGCGGAGGCCGGCGAGCCGTTGCCCGGGCTGGTCGTCGGGGACCACGGATGGGTCTGCGGCGCAGGTCAGCTCGGGTTCGAGGCGATCGGTCTGGCCGACAGCGACGATCCCGCGCCGTTCGTCGGCGAGGCGGAGGGGACGGTGTCCGTCGTCGTTCCGCTTGACGACGCCGTGCGGTCTAGTCACTACCGCCCGCTCACCCGCTACGTACTCAAACGGGCCTGTCTGTCACAGTAGGCCGCCGATGCGTCCACCTCTTCCCCACTCGCATCACCCGCCCCTACATTGGGGAGTGAGCACGCAACGACGAAGAGTCACCGGAAGGGGAAGCCGGTGGCCGTCGAGTGCGGAAGGTTCAGGTGTGTCATGGCAGAGAGGCCTCTGAACGAGGTTCAGTTCCTTACCGTGGCGGAAGTCGCCTCGGTCATGCGAGTCTCGAAGATGACCGTGTACCGGCTGGTGCACAGCGGTCATCTGCCCGCGATCCGGGTGGGGCGGTCCTTCCGCGTCCCGGAGCAGGCGGTCCACGAGTATCTGCGCGAGAGCTATGTGGGGGTGGAAACGGCCTGACGGCGCCCTCGCGATCTTCCCGGAAGACCTCGATTACGACCCTGGCGTCCGGGCGGGTAGGCTGTCCCCTCGTAGGTCGTATGGGCCCATGGCGCCCAGCAACCGAGTCATGAGAAGTGAGCGAGGGTAGTCGTGGGCTCTGTTATCAAGAAGCGGCGCAAGCGGATGGCGAAGAAGAAGCACCGCAAGCTGCTCAAGCGCACGCGCGTTCAGCGTCGCAACAAGAAGTAAGGCGACGCGCCGCGAAAGCGCGGTCGGTGGCCCTTCGTCCCTCTGTGGGCGGAGGGCCACCGGCATGTCCGGAGCCGTTCGGCATGTCCGGTGCCGTGTGGTCATCGTGGCGCAACACCGACCCGATAGGTTGGCCGCACACGGGGAACGCGAGCGGAGAGCCGGGTTTCGCGCGAGGTCGGGAAGGAAGGCGCTGGTCTTGGGGAAGATCGTGCTCGTCACCGGAGTGGCCCGGCAGCTGGGCGGCCGGTTCGTGCGCCGCGTTCAGCGGGACGCCGACGTGGACCGGGTGATCGCGGTCGACGCGGTGCCGCCCGCGCACCATCTCGGCGGTGCCGAGTTCATCCAGGCCGACATCCGGCAGCCGACGATCGCCCGGGTGCTCGCGGAGACCGGCGCGGACACGGTCGTCCACATGGACGTGACCGGCACCGCGCTCGGCGGCGGCAGCCGGGCCACGGTCAAGGAGACCAACGTCATCGGCACCATGCAGTTGCTCGGTGCCTGCCAGAAGTCGCCCACCGTCAAACGGCTCGTGGTGAAGTCCAGCACCAACGTCTACGGCTCCGCCCCGCGCGATCCTGCCGTCTTCACCGAGACCACCCCGGCCAAGTCGCTGCCGAGCGGCGGCTTCGCCAAGGACGCCGTCGAGGTCGAGGGATACGTGCGCGGGTTCGCCCGGCGCCGCCCCGACGTCGCGGTGTGCGTGCTGCGGTTCGCCAACATCCTCGGGCCGACGGCGGACACCCCGCTCGCCTCCTACTTCGCGCTGCCCGTCCTGCCGACGGTGTTCGGCTACGACCCGCGGCTGCAGTTCGTGCACGAGGACGACGTGATCGAGGTGCTGCGGATCGCCTCCCACGAGCCGCGCCGGGGCACGCTCAACAGCGGCACCTTCAACATCGCCGGGGACGGCGTGCTACTGCTCTCCCAGTGCTCGCGCCGGCTCGGGCGGCCCACCGTGCCGCTGCTGCTGCCCGCGGTCACCTGGGCGGGCTCCCTGGTGCGTACGCTCGGTATGACGGACTTCTCGCCGGAGCAGATCCGGCTGCTGACCCACGGCCGGGTGGTGGACACCGGGCAGATGCGCGAGACGCTCGGCTTCGCCCCCAGGTTCACGACCGCGGAGACCTTCGCGGACTTCGCGCGCGGCCAGGGCCCCGGCCTGCTGCCGCCGGAGGCGCTGGCGGGAGCCGTCGACCGGATCGCCGCGCTGACCGCGAGAAGCGGTGGCCCCTTCCCGCAGCCCGGCGCCAACTGAGGAGCGCAGCAACGATGGCGGACGCCAAGGTCATTCCGTTCGACGACGACCGGTCCCGGGGAAGCTCCACAGGCCGCCCGCAGCGGCGCCGGGGCACGAGCGGCCGGCCTGCCGGGGCCGGCGAGAGCGCGCCGGTCCAGCCGCTGCCCACCCGGGCAGTGCCCGAGGAGCCCACCGGGGAACCGGCGGGCGCCCCGCGCGAGGACGACGGCGGGCTCGACCGCCGCATCGCGCGCGGCCTCTCCTTCCTGCGCCGCAGGCTCACCGGGGACTACGAGGTCGACGACTTCGGCTACGACGAGGAGCTGACCGACCAGGTCCTGATGTCGCTGCTGCGGCCGGTGTACGACAACTACTTCCGGGTCGAGGTCAAGGGCATCGAGAACATCCCGGCGGAGGGCGGCGCGCTGATCGTCGCCAACCACTCCGGGACGCTGCCGCTGGACGGCCTGATGATGCAGGTCGCCGTGCACGACCACCATCCGGCCGGGCGCCATCTGCGGCTGCTCGCCGCCGACCTCGTCTTCGTGCTGCCGGTGGTCAACGAGCTGGCCCGCAAGCTCGGTCACACCCTCGCCTGCACCGAGGACGCCGAACGGCTGCTCGGCCAGGGCGAGCTGGTCGGGGTGATGCCGGAGGGCTTCAAGGGCATCGGCAAGCCCTTCGGGGAGCGGTACAAGCTCCAGCGGTTCGGGCGGGGCGGGTTCGTCTCCACCGCGCTGCGGCAGGGGGCGCCGATCATCCCGTGCTCGGTCGTCGGGGCCGAGGAGATCTACCCCATGATCGGCAACGCCAAGACGCTGGCACGGCTGCTCGGCTTCCCGTACTTCCCGCTGACGCCGACCTTCCCCTGGCTCGGCCCGCTCGGCGCGATCCCGCTGCCGACCAAGTGGACCATCCAGTTCGGCGAGCCGATCCCCACGGACGGCTATCCGCCGGAGGCGGCCGAGGACCCGATGCTGATGTTCAACCTCACCGACCAGGTGCGCGAACAGATCCAGCACACGCTGTACAAACTGCTGGTGCAGCGGCGGTCGGTGTTCTTCTGAGGTCGGCGTGCCGCACCCGGGGAAGGGCCGAGCCGCTGGTGCGGCGGCGGTCGGGGTTCTACTGCGTCTCGGCCACGTACGACGGTGGGGCGCCCCCGCTCGGAAAGGGGCGCCCCACCTCGTATCGCATGCGGCTAGTTGGAGTCCTGGCTGTCGATGCCCAGGCCGGGGAGCAGACCCGGCAGGAGCGGGGGCAGGGTGACGTCCGGCTTGGCCGACGGGGACTTCTCGGCGGACGGGGAACCACCTTGCTCGGACCCCGACTTGGGCGGGTCGAGCAGTCCGCCGGTGCTGCCACCGAGCAGGCCCTCGTCGCGGTCGCCGGCCGAGCCGCTGGGGCTGCTGCCGGGGCTCGCGTGCTTGCCCGCCGACGGCGTACTGCCGGGCTTGCTGGGCGCGTCCGGGCGGTGGGAGCCGGAGGAACTGCTCGGGGTGGCGGAGCGCTTCCCGTCCTGCTTGCCGGTGGCCGGAGGCTGCGGGAGCAGCGACTCCAGCGGGGCCACCTCCTGGTCTATGGCGTCGAAGACGGAGGAGACCTGGTCCTTGACGTCCCCGAGCTGCACGGGGAGCTGGTCGCTCAGGGTCGTCCACGCCTCGCGGTGGGAGCGGGAGAAGGACGAGAGGGCCTGGATGGGGCCGAGGGACTGCGGGTCGGCCTCGTAGGCCGCGTGCAGCAGGCGGTGGCCCTCGGTGACGTCCTGGCGCATCCCGGACAGGGTGCGGCGGATCTCGCCGATGGACTCGTGGTCGAGGTGGCCGCCGCGGCCCCGGTCCATCAGCCTGCGGGCCTCGTTGAGCCGGGTGGACGCCTGGTCGAGGTAGGTCTGGCCGCGTTCGCCGTCGCCCTCGCTCAGGTAGTTCAGCCGGAAGTCCTCGATGCCGCGTTTGAGGCCGTACAGATGGTCACCGGGCAGCGCGTCGGAACTGGCGGCGGCCACCCCGCCGAACGCGCTCGCGGTGACACCGAGGCCGAGTCCGCCCGCCGTGAGGCCCTTGGCCAGCCGCGAGCGGGGCCGCAGTCTGCTCAGCGGGCTCGCCCGGTGGGCGCCCCGGCCGGGCGAGCGCTGCTCGGGTACCGACGCGTCCGCCGCTCCGCCCAGGGTGCCCTCCTGGAGCATGGCCTCCATCGCGGCCACCAACTGGGCGCGCTGGACGACCTTGACCTCGGGGTCGAGCTGCGGCTTGGGCAGCGCGCCGAGGCCTCTGGTCAGGGACAGCAACGTTCCCTGCTCGGAGGGGTCCTCGGTCGGCGGTGATCCCGCCCGTGCTGCGGACTGCTCGGCCGCCGTGTCCCGGTCGGACTGCTCCTCCAGGGCCTGGGCGAAGGCGTTCGCCCGCCGGTGCGCCGATACGTTCGCGATCACTGGCGGCACCTCCTCTCGTCATGACGGTCGACTCCTGTATCCCGCACAACGAGCGGCTCGGCACTTCGGTTACGCACGGCGGATGACCGGATCGGAAAGACAACTGACGCTTACAGAACGTGAGTTGATCGGTGTCTATGGTTGCGCAGCGTCAGCGGGCATCGTCCGGGAGGAGCCGGGCGAGGGTGCGTACGGCGCGGTACTGAAGGGTCTTGATGGCGCCCTCGTTCTTTCCCATCACCCGGGCGGTCTCGGCGACCGAGAGGCCCTGGAGGAAGCGGAGCGTGACGCACTCCTGCTGCTGGGGGTTGAGCCGTCGTACGGCGTCGAGGAGGGCGGCGTTGGAGAGGGACTCCAGGACCGAGTCCTCCGGGGAGCGCTCGACCTCGTTGGCGTCGAGCATCTCACCGGTGGTGACCTCCAGGCGGAAGCGGCTGGACTTGAAGTGGTCGGCGACCAGGTTGCGGGCGATCGTCACCAGCCAGGCGCCGAAGTCGCGGCCCTGCCAGGTGAAGGTGCCGATACGGCGCAGCGCGCGGAGGAAGGTCTCGCTGGTGAGGTCCTCGGCGGTGGCCTTGCCGCCCACGCGGTAGTAGATGAACCGGTAGACGGTGTCGCTGTACTGGTCGTACAGCTTGCCGAAGGCTTCCGCCTCGCCCGCCTGGGCGCGCTCGACCAGGTCCATCATGCGGGCGCTGTCGCTGTCCGCGGCGGGGCGGCGGGCGGCGGGCGCGCCGGACGACGCCGTCCGGCCGCGTCTGCCTACGGCGGCGCTGCCCTCGGCCAGTGCGTAGCACGGGCCCAGGGGTGCGCCGGTGGCGAGGGCGGGGACGGTGTGCGCGGTGGGGACGAGGCCGCGCAGCGTCTCTTTGACCGTTGCGACAGTTGCGCGCAGCGTAGCCAGGCCCGAGGCGTCAACCCCGACGTGTGGGTACACGGGACTCCCAGAGGCAGAGCTTCCATCACGTGCAGTGCGGGACCTTTCACCCGTCGTGACGACGGAGGGGTACCGGTTTGCGTCTGAGGAGAATAACGCTTCGTGTAGACCCTGCTACACCCAGTTGTTCAAATCGTCGATTACGTTGCTTCTGTTACCACTTGACGGTCGGCCAGCTTCCGGTTTCTGACCGTTTCCCGACCGAAAACCAGCCGATTCCTGTGAACCTGAGGCGCTTCCGGGGCGGGCACACATAATCGGCCGACTTGAGAAACGATTCAGCGGAAAAGCCCGGTCCTGAAGTGGTCAGGACCGGGCTCTGGGTTCTCGCGCCGGGGGTCGGCGGCTGAGGGGTGGTGGCCGAGGCGGTGGCGACCGCGGGTCAGCGGCGGCGCCGGGTCAGCGCGATGGCCGCCGCCGTGCCGCCCGCCACCGCGCCCACGCCCGCCGCGGCCGGGATGCCGACCTTGGCGGCCTTGCGGCCCGTGCGGTAGTCGCGCAGGCGCCAGTCCTTGTCGCGGGCATGCTTGCGCAGCTTGGCGTCGGGGTTGATGGCGTAGGGGTGACCGACGAGGGAGAGCATCGGGATGTCGTTGTGGCTGTCGCTGTAGGCGGCGCAGCGGGCGAGGTCCAGGCCCTCGGCGACGGCCAGGGCGCGGACCGCTTCCGCCTTGGCCGGGCCGTGGAGGGGCTCGCCCACCAGGCGGCCGGTGTAGACGCCGTCGACGGACTCCGCGACCGTGCCGAGCGCGCCGGTCAGGCCGAGGCGGCGGGCGATGACCTGGGCGATCTCCACCGGGGCCGCCGTCACCAGCCAGACCCGCTGGCCGGCGTCCAGGTGGGCCTGGGCGAGGGCGCGGGTGCCGGGCCAGATGCGGTCGGCCATGTACTCGTCGTAGATCTCCTCGCCGATCGTCTCCAGCTCGGCCACCCGGTGGCCCTTGACGATGGAGAGCGCCGAGTCGCGCGCGTCCTGCATGTGCTCGGGGTCCTCGACCCCGGCCAGCCGGAACCACGCCTGCTGCCAGGCGAACTTGACGAGGTCGCGGGTCTCGAAGAACTTCCGCTTGTACAGGCCGCGCCCGAAGTGGAACAGCGCGGCGCCCTGCATCACGGTGTTGTCGAGGTCGAAGAACGCGGCCGCGCGGTCGTCGCCGAGCACCGGGAACTCCGGCTCGGCGGCCTCGGGTTCCGGCGCGTTCCGGGCGGACTTGCGGGCGGCCTCGGCCGAGGCCTCGCCTGCCAACACGCTCCGCGCCGTGGCGGAGCGCCTACGGGGGGTGAGCCATCCTAGAGCGGCCATGGCGTGAGCATAGCCAGTCCGTGACGCCGCTTCGGAGCCGAGAGGTTCGAAGCGCGTGAACTCCGCGCGACCGCGTTGTTAAGGAGTGTGCGTGAGCGGAGTGAGAATGGGCGGCATGAGTCCCCTCTTCCGCCGCGCGCCCGCGCCCCAGGAGCGCCTGGTCACCCTCATCCGCAAGCCGGGCTGTCACCTCTGCGAGGACGCCCGGCAGGTGATCGAAAAGGTCTGCGGCGACCTCGGCGTGCCGTGGGAGAGCCGGGACATCACCGAGGACCGTGAGTTGTACGACACGTACTGGGAGCAGATCCCCGTCGTCCTCGTCGACGGTGAGCAGCACACCTTCTGGCGCGTGGACGAGAGTCGCCTTCGTAAGGCTCTGACGCGGTAGTCCGCAGGCGTCCCGGAACACCCGGAACGTCGCTTAGGATCGGACGCCTGTTTGGTCTCGGGGGCGGGATTCGCGAGGAGTGTGTAGCTTTGCCCCCAGGTACAGCCCCGGGAAGAGGGCGCGTGACCCCGGTCACGTTGGCCGGGCAAATCGGACACCATCTTTGTGCACACGTTCACAAAGACATAGCCTGCTTTCGACGGGGCGGTCCGGGGACGCATGACCGCCAGCCCCGCTCTACCCGCAGGAGCACCGTGGCAACTGGCCGAACTCACCGACCGGCGACCCGCAGCCGAGGGATTCCCGAGGCCACCGTCGCCCGGCTTCCGCTGTACCTCCGAGCCCTGACCGCGCTGTCCGAGCGTTCGGTCCCCACGGTCTCCTCCGAGGAACTGGCCGCGGCCGCCGGAGTCAACTCCGCCAAGCTGCGCAAGGACTTCTCCTACCTCGGCTCCTACGGCACCCGCGGTGTCGGCTACGACGTCGAGTACCTCGTCTACCAGATCTCCCGCGAGCTGGGCCTCACCCAGGACTGGCCGGTCGTCATCGTCGGCATCGGCAACCTCGGCGCGGCCCTCGCCAACTACGGCGGCTTCGCCTCGCGCGGCTTCCGCGTCGCGGCGTTGATAGACGCCGACCCCGCGATGGCCGGCAAGCCGGTCGCGGGCATCCCGGTGCGGCACACCGACGAACTCGAGCGGATCATCGAGGACAACGGTGTCTCCATCGGCGTGATCGCCACCCCGGCCGGCGCCGCCCAGCAGGTCTGCGACCGGCTCGTGGCCGCCGGGGTCACCTCCATCCTGAACTTCGCGCCGACCGTGCTGACCGTCCCGGACGGCGTCGACGTGCGCAAGGTCGACCTCTCCATCGAGCTGCAGATCCTCGCCTTCCACGAGCAGCGCAAGGCGGGCGAGGAGATCGCCGCGAACGACGGCACGCTCCCCGCTGCCGCCGCGCGCGCCGCCGGGCACTCGGCCGAGCAGGGACCCGACGGGGACGTACCCGCCGTGATGCCCGCATGAGCCTCCTCGTCGTCGGACTGAGCCACCGCAGCGCGCCCGTCAGCGTGCTGGAGCGGGCCGCGCTGAGCACGGACGCCCAGATCAAGCTGGCCCAGGACACGGTCGCCGCCGAACCGGCCGCCGAGGCCGCCGTGCTCGGCACCTGCAACCGCATCGAGCTGTACGCCGACGTGGACAAGTTCCACGCCGGTGTCGCCGAGCTGTCCACGCTGCTCGCCCAGCACTGCGGGGTCGGCCTGGACGAGCTGACGCCGTACCTCTACGTGCACTACGAGGACCGGGCCGTCCACCACCTCTTCTCGGTGGCCTGCGGCCTGGACTCCATGGTCGTCGGCGAGGGCCAGATCCTCGGCCAGATCAAGGACTCCCTCGCCCGCGCCCAGGAGCTGCACACCGCCGGGCGTCTGCTCAACGACCTCTTCCAGCAGGCACTCAGGGTCGGCAAGCGCGCCCACTCCGAGACCGGCATCGACCGCGCCGGGCAGTCCCTGGTCACCTTCGGTCTGGAGCAGCTCTCCGCCGGGCAGGACGTCGAGGCGTGGGCCGAGGGCCGCCGCGCGCTGGTGATCGGCGCCGGTTCGATGTCCTCGCTGGCCGCCGCGACGCTCGCGCGCGCCGGGGTCGCCGAGATCGTCGTCGCCAACCGGACCTTCGAGCGCGCCGAGCGGCTCGCGCAGATCCTCGCCGACGCCGAGGGCGCCACCGCGCGTGCCGTGCGGATGGACGCCGTCTCCGCCGAACTGACACGTGCCGACGTCGTCGTCTCCTGTACCGGCGCCACCGGCCTGGTGCTCACCGCCGACGCGCTCGCCGAGGCCCTGCGGGAGCGCACCGGCGCGGCCGGGGTCGCGGACGGCGGACGTACGCCCGCCGTCGAGGCGCCGCTGCCGCCGGCCACCGCCGGGACCGAGGAGAACTGCCCGCTGGACCTCGCCGCAGTGCAGGGTGCGAGCGGCTTCTCCGTGCACGGCGAGGCCGCCGTGGCCGGGCTCGACGCCGCCGCCCTGGAGCAGCACGCCGCCTGGGTCGCGGGCGGCACCGTGGACCGCCGCGAGCAGGGCACCGGACGCGCGCTCAAGGCCGTCGAGGACACCCGGGCCGAGGCCGGCCTGATCGACGCGCTCGCCCAGCGGGCCGCCACCGTCGGCCGCGTCCCCGAGCACCGCAGGCCCGAGCCCGTCGCGGAGATCCCGCGCCCGGCGCCCGCCGTCTTCCTGCTCGACCTCGCCATGCCCCGCGACATCGACGCGGCCGCGCACCGCCTGGCCGGGGTGCGTCTGGTGGACATCGAGTCGCTGGCCGAGGCATCCGCCGACGCGCCGATGGCGGCCGACGTGGACCAGGTCCGGCGTATCGTCTCCGACGAGGTCGCCGCCTTCGGGGCGGCCCAGCGGGCCCAGCACATCACCCCGACCGTGGTCGCCCTGCGCACCATGGCCGCCGACGTCGTCACCGCCGAGATCGCGCGGCTCGACGGCAGGCTGCCCGGCCTGGACGCCCGCCAGCGCGGCGAGATCCGCCAGGCCGTGCACCGGGTCGTGGACAAGCTGCTGCACGCGCCGACCGTACGGGTCAAGCAGCTCGCGGCCGAACCCGGCGGCGCCGGGTACGCGGACGCGCTGCGCACCCTGTTCGACCTCGACCCCGAGACGGTCGCGGCCGTCTCCCGGGCCGTGGACAACACAGACGAGAAGGACCGACCGGCATGACTGACAACGCACTGAGGCTGGGGACCAGGCGCAGCAAGCTCGCCATGGCCCAGTCCGGGCTGGTGGCCGAGGCCGTGAGCCGGGTGACCGGCCGGCCCGTCGAGCTGGTCGAGATCACCACGTACGGCGACGTCTCCCGCGAGGCGCTCGCGCAGATCGGTGGCACCGGTGTGTTCGTCACCGCGCTGCGCGACGCGCTGGCGCGCGGCGAGGTGGACTTCGCCGTGCACTCGCTCAAGGACCTGCCCACCTCGCAGCCCGAGGAGCTGGCGCTGGCCGCCGTCCCCGCGCGCGAGGACCCGCGTGACGTGATCGTGGCGCGCGACGCGCTGAAGTTCACCGACCTGCCGCGCGGTGCCCGCGTCGGCACCGGTTCGCCGCGCCGCATGGCGCAGTTGAACGCGTACGCCCGCGCCCACGGACTGGACATCGAGACGGTCCCGATCCGCGGCAACATCGACACCCGCGTCGGATACGTGCGCGAGGGACGGCTCGACGCCGTCGTCCTCGCCGCCGCCGGACTCAACCGGATCGGCCGGATCGACGAGGTGACCGACTTCCTGTCGGTCGACACGGTTCTGCCCGCCCCCGGCCAGGGGGCCCTGGCGATCGAGTGTGCCGCGGACAACGCTGCCCTCGTCGCGGCACTCGGCGAGCTCGACGACCCGTCCACGCGGGCCGCCGTCACCGCCGAACGGTCATTGCTCGCCGCCCTGGAGGCCGGCTGCAGCGCCCCTGTGGGCGCGCTGGCCGACCTCCTGGCCGGCGGGTCAACTGTCAAGGAAATGCGCCTGCGCGGCGTCGTCGGTACCACCGACGGCTCGCGGATGGTGCAGTTGTCCACCACCGGTCCCGTGCCCCAGACGCACGAGCAGGCGACGGCGCTCGGTCGCGAGCTCGCCACCGAGATGCTCGCCCAGGGCGCGGCCGGTCTGATGGGGGAGCGAGCACTTTGAGCCCCACCACCCTTCCCGCCGCCCGTCCGGAACACGGTCACGTCACCTTCCTGGGTGCCGGACCCGGAGATCCGGGACTGCTGACTCTGCGCGCCGTGGAGGCGCTCGGGAACGCGGACGTCCTGGTCGCCGAGCCCGATGTGCTCGACATGATCCGGACGCACGCCCGCCCGGGTGTCTCCGTCGTACCGACGGAGGTCTCCTCGGACGCGTCCACGGGCGCGGGCGCACCCCAGTTGACGGTGGTTGACGGCACGTCAACAACCGTTGGGGTCCCGGCCGCTGCCCGGGATGCCGCTCATCTTGTCATGGAGGCCGCGCGTGGCGGCAGGCGGGTCGTGCGTGCGGTTTCCGGTGATCCGGGGCTGGACACGGACGCCGCCGAGGAGATGCTGGCCTGCGCCGCCGCCGGGGTGCCCTTCGAGGTCGTCCCCGGTGTCGCGGCCGCGACCGGTGTGCCCGCGTACGCCGGTGTGCCGCTCCGGGACGCGCAGGGCGCGGACGTGCGCTTCGTGGACGCGCGTACCGCCTCCGCCCGCTGCTGGACCGAGGTCGGTGCCTCGGACGGCACGGTGGTCGTCTCCACCGCGCTGGACTCCGTCGCCGCCGCCGCGGCCGAGCTGGTCTCGGCGGGCCGCAAGCCGGACACCCCGATGACGGTCACCGTCGCCGGTACGACCACCCGGCAGCGGACCTGGTCGGCCACGCTGGGCACGATCGCGCAGACGCTGAAGCAGGCGAAGGTGCTGCCCTCCCCCGAGGGCGGGCGCCCGGTCATAGCCGTGGTGGGTGAGCGTTCCGCCCCCGCCCGCCGCGACCAGCTCTCCTGGTTCGAGTCCAAGCCGCTGTTCGGCTGGAAGGTCCTCGTGCCGCGCACGAAGGAGCAGGCGGCGTCGCTCTCCGACCAGCTCCGCTCCTACGGCGCGGTGCCGCACGAGGTCCCGACCATCGCCGTCGAGCCGCCGCGCACCCCGCAGCAGATGGAGCGCGCGGTCAAGGGCCTGGTCACCGGCCGCTACGAGTGGATCGCGTTCACCTCGGTCAACGCGGTCAAGGCGGTGCGCGAGAAGTTCGAGGAGTACGGGCTCGACGCGCGTGCCTTCGCGGGCATCAAGGTGGCCGCGGTGGGCGAGCAGACCGCGGCCGCGCTCATCGACTTCGGTGTGAAGCCGGACCTGGTGCCGAGCGGCGAGCAGTCGGCGGCGGGGCTTCTCGAGGACTGGCCGCCGTACGACCCGGTCTTCGACCCGATCGACCGTGTCTTCCTGCCGCGCGCCGACATCGCCACCGAGACCCTGGTGGCGGGTCTGATCGAGCTGGGCTGGGAGGTCGACGACGTCACGGCGTACCGCACCGTCCGTGCCTCGCCGCCGCCGCAGGAGACCCGCGAGGCGATCAAGGGCGGCGGTTTCGACGCGGTCCTGTTCACCTCGTCCTCGACCGTCCGCAACCTGGTCGGCATCGCGGGCAAGCCGCACAACGTCACGATCATCGCCTGCATCGGTCCGGCGACGGCCAAGACGGCCGAGGAGCACGGCCTGCGCGTGGACGTGATGGCTCCCGAGCCGTCGGTCCACAAGCTGGCCGAGGCGCTGGCCGCGTTCGGCACCAAGCGGCGTACGGCCGCGCTGGAGGCGGGCGACCCGGTGACGCGGCCGAGCGAGCGGCGGCCGGGTGCGCGGAGGCGTCGTTCGACCACGTGAGGCTGAGCTGAGCTGTGGCGGGGTGTTCCCTTCGGGGGGCACCCCGCCCGCTTTTGCGGACGCCTGAGCCGGCGCGTCCGGTCCCCGTTTCACCAGCGCCCGGAAACCCGTAGGACGGCGGGGCGGGGGCCGGGGCGACGGGAGGTAAAAAGACCAAAGAACCCGGGGAAAGAACCCACCTACCAGGCCAAACCTCGCGTGGATCACTCGGTCGGGTGAAACGGGCCGGAAGGGCTGGCGTGGCGTGGTCGTGGGCGTGCAGGCTCGCCCCGAGGCGCTGACGTGCCCACCTGCTTTGACAAACCCATACATGCTTCGGCCCCCGCCGGGACGGCAATCCCAGTGCGAGGGCCTGACCAAAGAGGAAGCAGAACCTTCCCCATGGCTGAGATGAAGCCTAACTCCGTGCCGCCCCGGATTCATGAGGTTCGGCGTACCGACACCCCATCCGGTGTCACCCACGTACGGGCCGCCCACCCGGACCGGTTCACGGTCGTCGGAAACCACCTGGTCCAGCACCCCGTGCTGTCGCTGACCGCCATCGGCCTCGCGGCGCACATCCTGTCGCTGCCGGAGGGCGCCCCCGTGGACATCCGCAGCCTCGCCGAGCGTTTCCCCGAGGGGCGGGACCGGATCGCCTTCGCCCTGCGGGAGCTGGAGACGCACGGGTATCTGCGGCGGGTGCGCGAGCGTACGGAGAGCGGGCGGATCGTGACGCGTACGTACGCGCATCACCTGCCGGTCCAGGTGCCCGCCGTGCCTGTCGTTCCCGCCGTGCCTGCCGTTCCCGGCCGCGTCGCGGCGGCGCGGGCCCGCGGGCCGGTGCTCCGGCCTTCCCGGCACGAGCCGAGTGCGTCACGGGAGGACGACCAAGGCGCCGACCGGGCGGAACCGCCGCCCGAACGGGTGAGTGCCGGGCCCCCGGTGCCGCCGCCCGTGCCACCTGTGCCACCTGTGTCCGAGGCACCCGTCACGGCGGCCGCGCCGCCCGCCTCCGCGCGGAGGACCGCACGGACGGCGCCTCCCCGGACGCCTGCCGTGGACACCCCGCCCGGCCCCCGCCACGACAAGGCAGTCATGCTCCTCGCGAGCCTGCGCCGCACCGACGACCGGCTCACCCTGTCCGGCAGCGACGTGTACCGGCTCGCGCCCGCCGTCACCGCCTGGTTCGACGTCGGAGCGAGCGCCGCCACCGTGCACCACACCCTGACGGCGAGACTGCCGACGGCCCTGGAGAGCCCGGCGGCGCTGGTCGCCTACCGTCTCCGCAGTCAGCTCCCGTTGCCGCTTCCGGCGTCCGCCGTGTCCGCTCCCACGGGCGTCAGAGCCTTGGCGCGTCCCCATCCCCTCCAGGAATGCGAGGGCGGTTGCGATCGTGTGTTCCGGGCCCCGGAGCCCGGGCGGTGCAGGGACTGCCGTGCGTCCGGGGCGGACGCGGCCTGAGCCGGAGCGCCGCCTCAGCGCGGATTGGCCTCCAGCGCCTCGGGCAGCTCGGTGACCCCGTCGTCCGCCAGGAAGTGGCCCGCGCCGGGGACCACGCGGGCCGTGGTGCCGAGGAGGGCGGCGAGGCGGTCGGTGTGGGGGGTGGGGACCAGGGGGTCGGCGTCGGAGCGGAGGAGCGTGAGGCGGTCGATGTGGGCGGGGAGGGGGGTGGGGTCGCAGCCGCCGGCGATGTACGAGTCCAGTTCGGGTATCGCGGGGAGCGGGGTCACGAAGCCGGAGACGAGAACCAGGGTGCCCAGTCGCCAGTCGCCGCGCAGGGTGCTCAGGTGGCGTAGGACGGTGAGGCAGCCGAGGCTGTGGGCGACGACCGTGGTGTGGGCGTCGGGGGTACCGATGGCCGCGCCCGCGGCGGCCGTCCACCGGTCGGGGTCGGGATTGTCCGTGTCCGGGAGGGCGGGGACCGTCGTGGGGACGCCGTGCTCCTCCAGGCGCTGGGCGAGCCAGGGGAACCAGTGGTCCTTCGGGGTCGCGCCGTAGCCGTGGATGATCGTGGCGCGGGGATGCGTTGCCGGTGTCGTCATGGTCGAGGACGGTACGGGTTCACGCTGGTGTGAAGGTCAAGGCGAGGGAGGGGGCGTGCTGATCGGGGAGCTGGCGGCGCGGACCGGGGTGAGCGCGCGCTCGCTGCGGCACTACGAGGAACAGGGGCTACTGGCGCCGGGACGCGACAGCGGGGGCTACCGGCGGTACACCGAGTCCGATGTCGTACGGGTGCTGCGGATCCGGGCGATGGTCCGGGCGGGCGTGGGGACGGCGACCGTGCGGCGTTATCTCGACTGCGTGCGGGACGGCACGGACGGGGCGCGGCTGGAGATGTGTCCCGGTCTGCGGGCGGAGCTGGACGCGGTGGCGGGGCGGCTGGACGCACGGGAGGCGGAGGTCCGGGAGACGCGGGTGAGGCTGGAGCGGCTGGTGGGGGACGGGTGAGGGGCGCCCCCGAGGGCGCGGCTCGGCGGTGCTCGCAGCGGTCGCGCGTCCGACATCGCGTCGGCAAAGGCGGGGGTCCGGCGGGCGTAGCGTAGGGGATATGTCGAAGTACGGTTCCTTTCCCGGTACGCGTCCGCGGCGCCTGCGGACCTCGCCCGTCATGCGGCGGATGGTCGCGGAGACGCGACTGCATCCGGCCGACTTCATCCTCCCCGCGTTCATCCGCGAGGGCGTGAGCGAGCCGGTGGCGATCGAGGCGATGCCCGGGGTCGTGCAGCACACGCGGGACAGCCTGAAGAAGGCCGCGCTGGAGGCCGTCGAGGCGGGGATCTCCGGGATCATGCTGTTCGGCGTGCCGGAGGACGCGAAGAAGGACGCGCTCGGCACGGCCGGCACCGACCCGGACGGCATCCTGCAGGTCGCCCTGCGCGACGTACGCGCCGAGGTCGGCGACGACCTCATGATCATGTCCGACCTGTGCCTGGACGAGTTCACCGACCACGGCCACTGCGGTGTGCTGGACGCCGAGGGCCGCGTCGACAACGACGCCACCCTGGAGCGGTACGCCGAGATGGCCCAGGTCCAGGCCGACGCGGGCGCCCACATCGTCGGCCCGAGCGGCATGATGGACGGCCAGATCGGCGTCATCCGCGACGCGCTGGACCAGATCGGCCGCGAGGACGTGGCGATCCTCGCGTACACCGCCAAGTACTCCTCCGCCTTCTACGGCCCCTTCCGCGAGGCCGTCGCCTCCTCGCTCCAGGGCGACCGCAAGGCGTACCAGCAGGACCCGGCGAACCTGCGCGAGTCCCTCCGTGAGCTGGAGCTGGACCTCGCCGAGGGCGCGGACATGGTCATGGTCAAGCCGGCCGGTCCGTACCTGGACGTGCTCGCGAAGGTCGCGGACGCGGTGGACGTGCCGGTAGCCGCCTACCAGATCTCCGGCGAGTACTCGATGATCGAGGCCGCCGCCGAGAAGGGCTGGCTGGACCGCGACCGCGCCATCTTCGAGACCCTGACGGGGATCAAGCGGGCGGGGGCGCGGAACATCCTGACGTACTGGGCGGTCGAGGTGGCGCAGAAGCTGCGCTGATGCCTGCGGGGGTCAGTCCGTCGGCGGGTACGGCCACAGCGCGTCGCAGGAGCCCCATTTCGTGCTGTCCTTCACGCGGCACTGCAGGACGCCCGCGCTGGTGAAAGCGGCGGTGGGTGAGAACTTGGCGCCTCCGAGGTTCAGGGAGGCGCCGGGATCGGAGGTCTCCAGCGCGTAGGCGAGGGCCTGGAAGTTCGTCTGACGCTTCAGGTTCGGGACGGAACACAGTCCGAGGCTGCTGTACCAGGTCTTCCCGGGGTCGATCCTGATGTCGTGGGTCGTGTAGCCGCCGCCGGGGCAGTCCTGGGCCGTGCCGTACTGGTACTTGACCGTCATGCCGACGGTGATCTGACTCGTGCCGACGTTCTTCAGCATGACGCCGAACGCCGCGTCGGTGCCGGTGACTTGAGTGCAGGCGCTCGCCTCGAGGTTCGATCCCGCCGGCGAGCCCCGCCACTGTCCGCAATAGACGTGCCCTGCCGTGTACGGGGTGCTGGGCGTCATGCGCCGCGGGGCGGCCTTCGGCTTGTCCGTCCGCGGCGCGGCGGCGTCCTCGGCCTTCGGCGCGCCGGTGGTCTTCTTCGCCGTGGCGGACGGCGAGGACGAGGTGCTCGCGGAGGTGCTCGCGGTGGTGGGGCTCTGGGAGGAGGCGGCCGCGGCTTCCGGCTTCGTACCCGCTCCGCCGCTCACGGCGACATAGGCCAGCGCTCCGACGGCGGCGAGGCCCACGACCGTGAGACCGATCGAGCGGCCGCCGAAGTGCATGTGCTTGGCCTGGTAGGCGTTGCCGCCGATCTGGGCGCCGCCGGAGATCTCGTTGCTGGTGCGGTCGGAGGACGGGGAGGGCGCGGGCACGGTCAGTTGTCCCTGCCCAGCAGGGAGCGGAGGGAGAAGCCGCCGCCCTTGAGGCTGACGTTCTGCCCCTGGACGACGGCGCCGTGGACCGTGCTGCCGGACACCTGGTTGCTGTGCACGAGCTGCGTCACCTGCCCGGCGTTCTGGTTCCCCGCCGACTCCTTCAGCCAGTCCCGCAGGTCCTCGGCGAAGTCGGGGTCGCTCTGGATGTGCCGGTCCAGGGCGGCGACCAGCGGGGCGGGGTCGGCCGACGCGTCGTCGAGGGCCGACAGCGCGGCCTCGTCCCGGCGGAACCGGTGCCGGATCATGCCGAGCAGCGACTCCAGCGCCCTGGCTCCGACGGCGTCCAGCGCGCCCTGGCCTACGGCCGCGGCCACCGACTGTGCGAGCGCCCCGTCCATGCTCCCCCTCCAATGGTGTTGCCGTGCAAGCGACTTGGCCTGTGCCGTCACTCGTCGCGAGATGTCTGTTGTCAGACGCGGTGTCAGATGATGGCAGAAGCGGGGGACTTCCGGCGACCACCTGTGAACCGAGTTGACGCGCCAACTGGTTGACACTGCCGTACCGGTTCGGTCACAGGTTCCGGTGCCTCCCGTGCGGGGGTTGTGAACCGCGCTCACATCGTCTACCCAGGGAGCTTCGCGTTTCCTTGACCCCGACGAGAGTGAGCCCGTGTCCACCGCCCCGCCCCCCGAACGGCCCGACGAGTCCGGCCAGTCCGACGAGCCCGCGGCCATATCCGACGATCAGTGGGACACGTTCCTGCGCGAGACGGTCGAGGGCGGCGGGCCGCCCGCGCCGAAGGAGCCGTCGGCCCGGGCGCGGATGGTGGCGCGGCGGTTGCGCGAGGAGGGGGAGCGGGAGGCCGCCGCCGACCGGCGGTTCGGCCGTCGCCGCAAGGCGGCTCAGCCGGCGGAGCCGCCGGGCTGGCGTACCGGGCCCGCCGTGGGGGAGAAGCGGGGGACACGGCGCAGGCCGCTCTGGTCGGTGCTGGGGGTGCTGCTGGCCGTGGCGGTCTGCCTGGTCGCCGTACGGCCCTCCCTGCTCCTCGACCACATCCCCGGGGTCCGCTCGGCCGCCGATGACGCGCCGCCGTCCAGTGACGCCCCGGGCGCCGTCTCCGGGACGGCGACGCTCGACCACCCCTTCCGGGGGTCACCCGCGCTGATGTGGGACGAGGGCGCGGACGCGATCAAGTTGCCGTCCGCGAAGCCGGTCGCGGGCGTCAGCGAGGCCGATGTGGCGCTCGCGCTGCGGCTCACCAAGGAGTACCTCGTCGACACGAACCTCGACCCGGAGGTTCTGCGCGGCGGGCAGCCCGACAAGGCGCTGGCGCTTCTCGATCCCAAGCAGCCGGGGACGCTCGAGAAGCTCCGGCGCTCGCTGCGTGACCCGGACGCCGAGCACGACCCCGTCCAATACGTCAGCCGCTTCGACTCCGCGCGGGTGCGGCTCGTCGGTGACGTGGTCAAGGTGCGTGGCCACATGTCCTTCGCGGAGGGGCGCGCCGGCGAGGTGAAGGTCCACGCGGACTACACCTTCGTCTACCCGCTCGTACGGCGTGGTTCCGACGACGACCGCGTGGCCCGCTCCATCGTCCGCCGCGATGTGACGATGGAACTGCACGACCCGGCCAGGTGGGCTGCCGCGAAGGGCAAGCTGGCGGTCGGCTCGGTATCGGCGAACACCTACAACAACGAGTGCGGCGTCTCCGACGGCTACCTCCACCCGCTCTTCCCCGGCGACACCCCCGCCGGGACCCCGGCGAGCGGTGATCCCGAGGACCCGTACGACCGCAGCGAGGCCCTGGACAGCTCACGCGACGGCGTCTGCGGGCGGCTCGCGCGCTCCTGAGGCGCGTGCGGGGCGGCCGGCGGTCCTACGGACCACATGCCGGCCGCTGTGGCGTCCAGCACGAGGGTCCAGGTCGGGGTCGAAGTCCTCCGCGATGCCGAAGGGCAGCTCCTACTCCTCGGACGAGGGGATGCCCACTTCGGTGCCGCCTCTCCGCCGTGCGGTCACCACATGCCATCGAGGATTTCCTCGAGCATGATGTTCCACTCCGACTCCTCGTTTTCGAGCGGTGTGGGGTCGAAGCTCGTTACGGCTTCACGAAACCGGTGTACCACCGCTTCCAAGTCGATGCCCGGGCCCCGGGCGTCCAGCAGCTTGCGGAACTCGGTGAGGCAGAAGGCGAGCGACTCCACATCGTGATGCAGGAGCACACTGTCCTCGTCGCCCTCCATATAGGCGTGGACTTCCCCGGACTCCGGATCGATGGCGAGAAGTGTGGTGCGGAGGTAGCCAAGAACCGGCCAGTGGCGGCGCTCGGGGGGGCAGTCGAACTCGTCACCATCGAGGGCGAACAGAGGCCCCAGCTCGATGGGGTCCGGTTCTTCGACGCCTGCATCGGCACGCACCAGGAAGACGCGGTCGCTGGGTAGGCCGACGGTACTGAGGAACGTGGCGGTCCCGGGCTCGAGATCCGAGCCGACGTACTGGGGGAAGTAGACGATGCGGGCCAGCCCGTGTACCCGCACGAGTTCATCGCCGGTCACTGTGTTGTTCATGGTGCCGCGTCTCACTTCTTGCCGTGGGCCAACTTGAGCTTGTCGATGTAGGTGTTGTGCTGGTCGTTCTTGGTCTTCTGGTCGCTCTGGTCGTAGTCAGCCGCATGACTGACGGAGAAATCCGAGCCCCAGAAATAGGAGAGCCACTTGTTGCATCTCGGGTTCAATTGGCATGGCTCCCTCTCCGTGAAGACTTCCTTCAGCCCGGACTTGGCTCCCGCGTTCAGCAGCGGATGGCCGATGTTGCGTTCGGAGTGGAACCTGTCGTCGCTGTAACCGACCAGTATGGACTCGACGCCGCTCTTGGGGTCGAGGTAACGTCCGGCGGCGTAGTTGCCGGCTCCGTAGTCGTCCCGTGCCAGCCGGGCGAGCTGTGTGGCCTGGGCGAGGTCGCTCTCGGACGGATCGACCCTGGTGGAGCGGACGGTCCCCTTGTGCCCTCTGCCCGTGCGCCATTTCCGTAGATCCTGCTGAGTCTGCGGGCGCCAGACAGTACCGTCCGGCTGGATGATGCTGCTCAGGTTGTGATGGTCGCCCGCAGTGAGCCCCTTTGGGTCGACCTTGCCACCGGGCAGGAGCTTGTCGACCGACCCATCCGAATTGAGGATGTACGTCCGTGATGCGGCTCCGCCTTCGCCGTGATCCGTCTTGATCCGCTTCACCCGGTCCTCGACGTCGAGATCCGTCCCCTTGTGCAGGCGGGACGTCGCCTTGACGCGTTCCGGGATGGTGTCCCGGAGGTGTTTGCCGACCTTGACCATGGCTTTTTCGCAGCCGGTCAGGGCGCCGTGGAGCATGGCGTCGAACGGCTGGGTGAAGGCGTCGCGGCCTCGGGTGCGGCCGAAGGCGCCCCTCGCGCGACCGAGGGGGGAGATGCCGGCCAGGCGCAGTTCGCTGCCGTGCGTGGAGAGCCGGCCCGCCCCGTGCTCGAACTCCTCGTGGTCGATGAAGAGGTCGGCGCCCGAGGAACCTCCGCCGGAGGAGGCGAGGTCGAGGCCCGTGTCGCCGCCCGCCGAGGCCAGCTTCATGCCGTGGTGGCCGTGGGCGTTGTCGCCGCCGCCGTCGCCGGTGGGGACGGGCGGGAGAGAGAAGGCGTCGTCCACCATGTTCAGGACCGCGTCCTCGATCATCGCCTCCAGCTTGGCGTTGACCGGTTCGGTGACGCGGGCGATCAGTTCGTCGACGATCCGGTCGACCGCCTCGTCGATGAGGCGTTTGATCACTTGCCGCATCGCCGTGACCTCGGCGGCGCCGATGAGGGCGGACAGGCCGCCCGTGACGACCGCCAGGCCGGCCGAAATGCCCAAAGAGCCCGCCATGACGACGAGTTCGGCCTCGGCCTTGGTCTTCATCCCGAAGATGATGTCCGCGACGACGTCGCACGCGTCGGCGAACAGCCGGGCCAGCTCAGGGATCTTGTCGAGGTGGCCGGCCTTGACCTGGTTCCAGTGTTTCTCCATCGAGTCGACGGCCCAGCCGTGCGAGGAGGCCAGGATGCGCTCCACCGACTTGTGCGCGTCCGCCCCGTGCCCCTCGAACTTGTCGGCGAAGTCCCGCATGGCGTCGGCCATTTCGCGGTAGTCGTCCTCGTCGACGTTCGGGAAGTTGATGCCGATGAAGTCCAGTACGTCGTCCAGCCAGCCAGGCAGCGTGTAGCCCATCCCCGCGACGCCCCCTCATCCCCGTGACGCACTCTCCGTATGCGAAAACCCTAGCGAACTAAGGCAGTTGGGTCGCAAGGGCGTACGGGGTGTTCATGGCGGGGCTGTGACAACCCGCACGGTTCCATCACCGTGCGGGCACAGGCCGTTCAGCGGGGGCGCAGCGCGATCAGCGACTCGTCCGTGCCGACCACGAGCAGACCGGACCCCGTCACCGCCAACGCCCTTACCGCCAGGCCCGGATGGAACACGCGAGGCGGTCCGTCCGAGTCCAGCGTGTGGTGTTCCACCAGCCCGTCGGACCAGGCGACGGCCAGGACCGGGCCGTCCGGTGTGACTCCTGCGGCCAGGGCCGTCACCGGGCAGGGGCGGGCGGCCAGGGGCGTGCCGAGAGGCTCCGCCCGCGGGCCCCAGGCCCGGACCCGGCCGTCCAGGCCGCCGCTGTAGAGGAGGGGGATCGCCCGGCCCTCGGCCTCGGGAGGAACCGGCAGGTCCAGCGCCGCCAGGGCGGTCACCGGTCCCTCGTGCAGCACGGCATCGCGTACGGCGTCGCCCTCCAGGAAGGCGTGCACCTCCCCCGACGCGTCCCCCGTCGCCAGGACCCTCCCGGAAGCCGCCAGTGCCGTGCCCGGATGCTCCCTGAGCCGGGCGTTCACTCGTTCCAGCAGCCCTTCCAGCGGAGCCGGACCGTCGTCCAGCAACGCCTCCAGGCCCCCGCGCTCGCGGACCGCGCCCACCCGCAGGCGCACGGTGCCCTCGGCGTCCAGGCCCAGCACCTCGCCCTCGGGACCGGCGGCGAGAGCCTGGAGGCGGTCGGCGGAGCGTGGCAGGCGGCCGACCGGGGTCGCGCCCGCCTCGGCGAGCACACGGACCGTGCCCTGGTGGTCGGCGACCAGAAGCTGTCCGTCCCGCACCGACAGCGCCCGCGCCGGGCCCGGCCACGGCGGGCGCACGTCGTGGCGCACCCGGCGCCATGCCACCCGCCATCCGGAGCCGCCTGCCAGCGCCGCGAGGGTGTCCGGATGACGCGGGTCGGCCCCGTCGCCCAGGGCGGTGAGGAGGGTCAGGGCCCGCGCCGCGGGATCTCGCGCGTCCGTCAGGGACAGACCCGCCCGCAGCCATGCCTCCCTCAGGCCGCCGTGAGTCTCACCGGAACGTTCGAAGAGCCTCGTCACGTGCCACGGATCGGCCGCGCAGACCGCCGCCGGGTCGTCCAAGTCGACTACTGGAAGCGGGACTTCCGACTCGGAGACCGACTGGCCCGGCGTCCGCTGTGCCGCCCACTCGGCGTACCGTCCAGGGTCCGTCCACTGGTCCTCGTCCAGATTCATCACCGCGGCCCCGGTGGCCCGCAGCCGCGCACCCGCTTCCGGACGCGTCTCCACCACCAGGCGTATGTGGTCCACATCCGCGAGGGTCAGGGCGAGTTCGCTCACCGTCTCCGGGTCCTCCGCTGCGTGCAGGTCCGGCAGCACGAGCACCGTACGGCGCCTGTCCGCGGCCAGCGCGGCCACCAGCTCGCCCGGAGTGCGCGCCGCCATCGAAAGTTGCCGCGCCAGCGTCCAGGTTGCCGTCAGCGCTGACTGCCCGGCCAGCGGTGCGAACCCGTGCACCCGCCGTACCGACCGGGTGTCCGGGCGCGTGCCGTGGCCCACCAGCCAGGCCAGCAACGTCGATTTGCCGCAGCCCGCGCCGCCCGTGACCAGGCACAGCCTCGGCGCGGCCGGGTCCGCCAACCAGGACAGCAGGGCGGCGGCGGCCGGTTCGCGGCCTGCCGCCGGGCGGGACCAGCGGTCCATCGTGCGCTCCCCCTCCCGCGCCGGAGTCAGCCGCGTCCGCCGTGCTCCGCCGCGTACATGATCAGTTCCTTGAGGCCGTCCTCGCGGGACTCGGCGGTGTCGCCGTAGTCGAAGCTGTGCGTGAACTCCGCGTGCGGGAAGGTGGCCTGCAGCCAGACCGCACAGTAGTGGCCCGGCATCATGCAGGGCTCCAACTCGCAGTAAACACGGCGGACTTGGTCCGGGGTGACGCCCTGGGCGTGCAGGGTGTGCCAGACCAGTTCCTCGGGGTGGGGCAGGCCCGGTCCGGTCGAGTCGGTGGCGATCTGCTTGGCGCCGGAGGCGTCGACGTACTCGAAGGCGGCGGAGAAGGGGAAGTTGAGGGTGTGGCGCACGTCGTCCAGCACCTTCGGCCACCAGCTCTCGCGCTCCGCGAAGGCGCCGGGGTCGATCTGCCGCAGCTCGGCGTCGAGTTCGCGGAACGCGGCGGCGGCCACGGGGAGACTCGTCGAGGCGGCGATCACCGGGAGCCTGCGGTCGAGCGCGGCCAGGGCGGCGTCGAACTCCGGGACGCCGGAACTGACGAACATGTCGTCCTCGCCGACTTCGAGGAACACCGCCTGGACCGCGCCGTCCGGCCGCACGCACAGGTGCGCCAGCGGGTCCGTGCCGATCCGCAGCCAGTCCTCCTGCCCGGCGGGCGCGCGCAGCCCCTGGTGCCCGGCGAACATCCCCAGGGTCAGCCCGTCGGTGTCGCCCGCCGCCGTGAAGTACGGCGCCACGTGCACCGGAACCCCGGTGTCCGTCAGCGCCCCACGGGCCGCCTCGGGCAGCCGTATCCCGTACGAACCGGGGATCTGGAACCGGCGCATCCCGTCCGGGCCGAAGTGCTCCGTGGACGGGTCGGGAACGCGCTCGGGCATCGGGCACCTCTCGGTCGGTGGGGAGCGGTCACTCCCCACCGACCTTAAGGGGTCCGGCGTCAGAGCTTCTCGGGCGTGCGGATGCCGAGAAGGGCCATGCCCTGGTGGAGGGTGCGGGCCGTGACGTCGCACAGGAAGAGGCGGTTCTCCACCTGGGCCGGCGTCTCGGCCTTCAGGACCGGGCACTTGTCGTAGAAGGCGGTGTACAGGGAGGCGAGCTGGTACAGGTACGCGGCCAGCTTGTGCGGGGCGTACTCCGCTGCCGCCTCCGCGGCGACCTCGCCGAAGGAGTCGGCGTGCAGACCCAGCGCCCGCTCGGTCTCGGTCAGTTCCAGCTCGGGGTGGGCCACCGGGCGGACCTCGCCCGCCTTGCGCAGGATGGACTGGATACGGGCGTACGCGTACTGGAGGTACACCGAGGTGTCGCCGTTGAGCGAGACCATCTGGTCCAGGTCGAACTTGTAGTCCCGGTTCGCCGAGGTCGACAGGTCCGCGTACTTCACCGCGCCGATGCCCACCTGGGCGCCGCGCTCGGCGATCTCCTCCTCGGAGAGGTCCTGCGCCTTCTCGCGCACGACCGCCGCCGCGCGCTCCACCGCCTCGTCCAGCAGATCCACCAGCCGCACCGTCTCGCCTTCACGCGTCTTGAACGGCTTGCCGTCCTTGCCGAGGACCGTGCCGAAGGCGAGCTGGACCGCGTGGACGTCGTCGCCGAGCCAGCCGGCGCGGCGGGCGGTCTCGAAGACCATCTTGAAGTGGAGGGCCTGGCGGGCGTCCACCACGTAGAGGAGGGTGTTCGCCTTGAGGTTGAAGACGCGGTCGCGGATCGCCGAGAGGTCGGTGGCCGCATAGCCGTAGCCGCCGTCGGACTTCTGGACGATCAGCGGGACGGGCTGGCCGTCGGGGCCCTTGACGTCGTCGAAGAACACGCAGAGCGCGCCCTCGGAGCGGACCGCGACGCCGGACTCCTCCAGGAGGCGGCAGGTCTCGGCCAGCATGTCGTTGTAGCCGGACTCGCCGACCACGTCCGCGTCGTGGATCTCCATGTCCAGCTTGTCGAAGACGGAGTAGAAGTAGATCTTCGACTCGTCGACGAACCGCTGCCACATGGCCAGCGTCGCGGGGTCGCCCGCCTGGAGGTCGACCACCCGGCGGCGGGCCCGCGTCTTGAACTCCTCGTCGGAGTCGAAGAGCACCCGGGCCGCCTTGTAGAGGCGGTTCAGGTTGGACATGGCCTCCTCGCCGGAGACCTCGGTGACCTCGGAGTCCGCGGACTCCTTGTGGTCCAGCTCGTGCGGGTGCTCCTCCAGGTACTGGATGAGCATGCCGAACTGGGTGCCCCAGTCGCCGATGTGGTGGCGGCGTACCACCTTCTCGCCGGTGAACTCCAGCAGCCGGACGACGGAGTCGCCGATGACCGCCGAGCGCAGATGGCCGACGTGCATCTCCTTGGCCACGTTCGGCTGGGCGTAGTCGATCACCGTGGTGCCCGGGTGGGCGGCGAGCGGGACACCGAGGCGGCCCGTGTCGTCCGCGTACCGCGCGGCCAGGTTCTTCGTGATCGCGCCGTCCGCCACGGAGATGTTGAGGAAGCCGGGGCCCGAGACCTCGACGTCCGCGATCACGTCACCCGTGGCGACCCGGGAGACGACCTCGGTCGCCAGCTCGCGCGGGTTCGCCTTCGCCTTCTTGGCGAGCGCCAGGATCCCGTTGGCCTGGTAGTCGGCCCGGTCGCTTCGTCGCAGCAGCGGGTCCGCACCGGCGGCCTCCGGCAGGGCGGCCGAGAGGGCGGAGGCGAGATGCTGCTGGACGGCGTCGCTGAGGGACGTGACCGAGGCCATAGGTAAGGGTGCCGTTCTCCTCGTGGGAATGGATGGTCCCGGCCAGTATCCCACGGGGCGTAAAGCCGTTTTTTCGTGCGCGTGGCCGTCTGGGATTATGAGAGGAGGCCGACGGACGAGCGACCGCCGGACCAACAACACTCCGAACTGAAGGACGTGCCGATCGTGGCTCAGAGCACCGAGACCACCGACTGGGTCTCCCGTTTCGCGGATGACGTCATCCAGGAGTCGGAGCGTCGGGCTCCGGGCAAACCGGTCGTCGTCGCCTCGGGGCTCTCCCCCTCCGGCCCGATCCACCTGGGCAACCTGCGCGAGGTCATGACCCCGCACCTGGTCGCGGACGAGATCCGCCGCCGCGGGTACCAGGTCCGCCACCTGATCTCCTGGGACGACTACGACCGCTACCGCAAGGTGCCGGCCGGCATCGCGGGTGTCGACGAGTCCTGGGCCGAGCACATCGGCAAGCCGCTGACCTCGGTCCCGGCGCCGCAGGGCTCCTCGTTCCCGAACTGGGCCGAGCACTTCAAGGCCGCCATGGTCGAGGCGCTCGCCGAGCTGGGCGTGGAGTTCGACGGGATCAGCCAGACCGCGCAGTACACCTCGGGCGTCTACCGCGAGCAGATCCTGCACGCGATGAAGCACCGCGGTGACATCGACGCGATCCTCGCCCAGTACCGCACGAAGAAGGCGCCGGGCAAGAAGCCGCAGCAGAAGGCGGTCGACGAGGCCGAGCTGGAGGCCGAGGAGGGTTCCGGCGCCGCCGCCGAGGACGACGGCAGCTCCGGCTCCGCCGGGTACTTCCCGTACAAGCCGTACTGCGGCCAGTGCGGCAAGGACCTCACCACCGTCACCTCCTACGACGACGACACCACCGAGCTGGCCTACACCTGCACCGCGTGCGGCTTCGCCGAGACCGTCCGGCTGAGCGAGTTCAACCGCGGCAAGCTGGTCTGGAAGGTCGACTGGCCGATGCGCTGGGCCTACGAGGGCGTGATCTTCGAGCCCTCCGGTGTCGACCACTCCTCGCCGGGCTCCTCCTTCCAGGTCGGCGGCCAGATCGTCGGGATCTTCGACGGCGAGCAGCCCATCGGCCCGATGTACGCGTTCGTCGGCATCTCCGGCATGGCCAAGATGTCGTCCTCGCGCGGTGGCGTGCCCACCCCGGGCGACGCGCTGAAGATCATGGAGCCGCAGCTCCTGCGCTGGCTGTACGCACGCCGCCGCCCCAACCAGTCCTTCAAGATCGCCTTCGACCAGGAGATCCAGCGCCTCTACGACGAGTGGGACAAGCTCGCCGGAAAGGTCCAGGACGGCTCCGCGCTCCCGGGTGACGTCGCCGCGTACACCCGCGCGGTGGGCACCGCCGCCGGTGAGCTGCCGAAGACCCCGCGCCCGCTGCCGTACCGCACGCTGGCCTCGGTCGCGGACATCACCGCGGGTCACCAGGACCAGGCGCTGCGCATCCTGTCCGAGCTGGACCCGGCGAACCCGATCACCGACCTCGCCGACGCCCGCCCCCGGTACGACAAGGCCGAGGCGTGGATCAACACCTACGTCCCCGCCGACCAGCGCACCATCGTGCGCGAGGAGCCGGACGCCGAGCTGCTGAAGTCGCTGGACGAGGAGGGCCGCGAGTCGCTGCGCCTGCTGGTCGACGGGCTCGCGGACAACTGGTCCCTGGACGGCCTGACCCACCTGGTCTACGGCGTCCCGAAGGTGCGCGCCGGCTTCTCCGCCGACGCCACCGCCAAGGAGCTGCCGCCGGAGATCAAGACCGCCCAGCGGACCTTCTTCGCCCTGCTGTACCACCTGCTGGTCGGCCGCGACACCGGCCCGCGTCTGCCCACCCTGCTGCTGGCCGTGGGCCAGGACCGGGTGCGGGCGCTGCTCGGGGAGTAGACCGCGTCGTTACGCGAAGAGGGGGCGCCCGGTGTCGTACCGGGCGCCCCCTCCGCGTATGCCTGTCGCGGGTCAGGCGATGTGGTCCTCTTCCATCTCCTTCATGTGACGCTGCTGGAAGCGCTCGGCCAGCACCTTCGCGTCACCGGAGTCGATGGCCAGGCCGTAGGTGGCCTGTATGTCGTCGGCCAGCATCGGGCCCGTCGGGTAACTGCCGTCTATCGACTGCCGGAAGACCTGGTACAGGTCCTCCTCGTCCGGCTCGGGCACGCCGCCGCCCTCGCCCAGCTCACGGGTGCGGTTCGGGCCGACCGGGATCGGGAAGCTGCCCGTCTCCTCCGGGGAGGGCTGCTGGAACTGCTCCTGCGGCTGCTCCTCGTACCACTCCTCGTACTGCTCGTCGGGCACGTACTGGGGGTCGGGGACCGGCTCGAAGGACGGGTCGTAGCCGCCCTGGTACTCGACCTCGCCCGGCGCCTTCCCCTGGAACCAGGGGCTCTGCTCGTCGCCCTCGGGGCCCATGGGGGCGCCCTGCGGCTGCTGGAACTGCCCGACGGGCGACTGCTGTCGGGGCGGCGCCTGGTCCGGGCCCGGGCCCATCGCGGCCGCCTGGGGCGCCACAGCCGCCTGGAGCTCGACCCGCTGGGACAGCGCCGGCACCGGCGGAGCCATCGTCACCGCCTCGATGCCCGCCGCCGCGAGGCCCGAAGGTGCGGTCTCCGCGAGGGGGACGCCGTAGCGGGCCAGGCGCAGCGGCATCAGGGACTCCACGGGCGCCTTGCGGCGCCAGGCGCGGCCGAAGCGGGAGCGCAGACGCGCCTGGTAGACGAGACGTTCCTGCTCCAGCTTGATGACCTGCTCGTAGGAGCGCAGCTCCCACAGCTTCATCCGCCGCCACAGCAGGAACGTCGGCACCGGGGAGAGCAGCCAGCGCGTGATGCGCACGCCCTCCATGTGCTTGTCCGCCGTGATGTCCGCGATCCGGCCGACCGCGTGCCGCGCCGCCTCCACGGAGACCACGAACAGGATCGGGATCACCGCGTGCATCCCGACGCCCAGCGGGTCCGGCCACGCGGCCGCGCCGTTGAAGGCGATGGTGGCCGCGGTGAGCAGCCAGGCCGTCTGGCGCAGCATCGGGAAGGGGATGCGCATCCAGGTCAGCAGCAGGTCGAGCGCGAGCAGCACGCAGATGCCCGCGTCGATGCCGACCGGGAACACATAGGAGAAGTTCCCGAAGCCCTTCTTGAGGGCCAGTGCGCGGACGGCCGCGTACGAACCGGCGAAGCCGATACCGGCGATGATCAAGGCGCCGGCCACGACCACGCCGATGAGTACGCGGTGCATCCGAGTCAGCTGAAGTGGCGCGGCCACTCGTACTCCCCTCCCGTTACGTGTTGTTGCGCGCAACAGGGTGGCACACGTGTACGCCGAACGTGGTGCCGGTCAGTTCTTCTCGTCGTCCTTCGCGGACGCCGAGGCGCTGGGGGAGGCGGACTTGGAAGCCTTGCCGGAGGGCGAGGCGGACGCCTTTCCGGACGGCTTCTTCGACGGGGAGGTGGAGGATTCGTCGCCCGAACCCGCCGCCTGACCACGGCCGTTGGCGGCGGAGACGGAGGCGATGACTTCCTTCGCGGCCTTCTCGGCGTCCTTCGTCAGGTCGTCGGCGTCCGGCGTCTTCTCGCCCGCCAGGCCCGCGCCGTTGTAGTCGAGCGTGACGACCACATTCTGGACTCGGGCGACCACCGTCTGCTGCTTGAAGGCGCCTTCCTTCTTCTTCAGGTCGTAGCGCACCGCCGTCGCCTCGTCGCCCGTGCCGGTCACCGGCTGCGACTTGGTGCCCTTGGCGCCCGAGACGTGCTGGGCGTCGGTGAGCTGCTGGGTGTAGTACGAGTGCGCCTGGTCGTTGCCGCTGCCGCGGGCCGCGTCGGAGTCGAAGCGCAGCAGGGAGACGCTCAGCCAGCGGAACTGCGAGCCCTTGACGCCGTTGTCGTCCAGGCTGGTCCACGAGCAGGAGGAGCGGGCGGCGGTGTCGTCGCTCTTGCCCTTCTTGCCGGACTTGGACTTCGGCACCAGGTCGCCCAGCGTCTTCTTCGCCAGCACGCCGCAGGGGTCGGGGAGCTTCTGGTACGCGGCCGGGGCGACCGTCGGGGAGGCGTCCGGCGAGGACTTGCCCGCCGTGTCACCGCCCGCGGTCCGCTGGGCGGCCGGGGTGTCCTTGTTCGCGGAGTCGCCGGAGTCCGACGAGCATCCCGCGGTGATCAGCACCGCGGGCACCGCGGCCGCGCACACCAGAACGCGGCTCAGGCGCCCGGCTCGGAGGTGGGCACGGTCGTCTCGCTGTACGGCTCGCTGCATGGTTCCTTCACTCATGACGCTCGGTGTTCGTGCGGGTTCCTGCGGGGTCACCGTACGCGGTGAAGGAGACGTGTGTTTCCGGTTCGCGCGGTGCGCGAAGTGACGGAAGGGTCGGGCGAGGGGGCGTCAGCCGTCCAGCTTGTCGGCCAGTTGAGAGGCCAGATCCCGGGCCCTGTCCTGCATTTCCTTGCTGTCCGGGACCGCTCCGACGACCATCGGCTGCTCCTCGTACTCAAGGGTGACGACGACGTTGGACGTGCGGAACACCACAGTCACGGTGCGCGGTTCGGACGTCGAGCCGGAGGTCGGGAGCTGGTCGTCGAGGTACGCCTCGTCGCCGAGGTCGGGCAGCGTGCGGGGGCGCAGATCGGCGGCGTCGGCGGCGGTCTCCGAGGGGTCGGCGCTTGCGCTCGCGTTTGGGCTCGCCGTGGCGCTGGGGTCGGCGGAGGGGGAGGCGGGTTCGCCGCCCGGGGTGCCGGGGGCGGGGAGATGGGCGGCCTTCTCCATGCCCTGGAACAGCTTGCGGGCCTCGTTGTCGTCGCTGACCGCGTTGTCGAACGACACCACGCGCTCGAAGTCCACCGAGAGGCGGTCGGTCGCGGTGGTGGATTCCACCTTCCAGTGGCAGCCCACCTTGCGGTCGGTGTCGTAGGTCAGCTCCGGCACGCCCCGGTACGCCTTGTCACGCTGGTCGGGGTCGGTGATCTGGCGGATGCCCGGCAGCATCGTGGCGAGGGTGTCGTGGCCGACGGCGCCGCAGGGCTCGGGCAGATTCCGGTACTTGCCGGGCTGGGCGGCGACGGTGGCGGTGCTCGCGTCGCCCGGGTTGGCGTCGTCGGCCGGACTCGCTCCGTCCGAGCCGCTCGTGCAGCCTGTCAGCAGCGCCGCGAGGAGGGCGGCGGTACCGATGACATGGGCCTTCCGCTGCACGGTCGGGCTCCTCTCGACGGGGATGCGGGGCGCGGTGCGCGCGCCGGTGCTCCAGTGTCCCCGCTGGTTATTCGCTTGCCGCGGCGGGGCGCCTGCTGGACACAATGTGTATCGCACGCACCACCGCGGACGCCGGTCCCTTGTCCCTTTTCCCTGACCCTGGCGCCGCTTTTGCGTTCTGCGCCTTTTGAGGCTTTTTCCGTCACCGGGGGAACGAGGAAGAGATGTCGTACGTCGAGATACCGGGCGCCCGTGTGCCCGTCCGCATGTGGGCCGACCCCGCCACCGTCGAGGACGGCGCCCTGCGCCAGCTCCAGAACGTGGCCACGCTCCCCTGGGTGCGCGGACTCGCCGTCATGCCGGACGTCCACTACGGCAAGGGCGCGACGGTCGGCTCGGTCATCGCGATGCGGGACGCGGTGTGTCCGGCGGCGGTGGGGGTGGACATCGGGTGCGGGATGTCGGCGGTGCGGACGTCGCTGACGGCGAACGATCTGCCGGGGGATCTGGCGCGGCTCAGGTCGCGGATCGAGCAGATGATTCCGGTGGGGCGGGGGATGCACGAGGACCCTGTCGAGCCCGGACAGTTCCACGGTCTGGCGACGGCCGGGTGGGCGGAGTTCTGGGGGCGCTTCGACGGGGTCGCCGGAGCGGTGAAGTTCCGTGAGGAGCGCGCCCACAAGCAGATGGGAACGCTAGGCAGCGGCAACCACATGATCGAAGTCTGTCTCGACCAGTCGGATTCGGTCTGGCTCATGCTCCACTCCGGCTCCCGCAACATCGGCAAGGAACTGGCCGAACACCACATCGGCGTCGCGCAGAAACTCCCGCACAACCAGGGCCTGGTGGACCGCGACCTGGCCGTCTTCGTCGCGGACACCCCGCAGATGGCGGCCTACCGCAACGACCTGTTCTGGGCGCAGGAGTACGCCAAGTACAACCGCACGCTCATGATGGCGCTCCTCAAGGACGTCATCCGCAAGGAGTTCAAGAAGGCGAAGCCCGTCTTCGAGCCGGAGATCTCCTGCCACCACAACTACGTGGCGGAGGAGCGGTACGACGGCATGGACCTGCTGGTCACCCGTAAGGGCGCGATCCGGGCCGGTTCCGGCGAGTACGGCATCATCCCCGGCTCCATGGGGACGAGTTCGTACATCGTGAAGGGCCTCGGCAACGAGAAGGCCTTCAACTCCGCCTCCCACGGCGCCGGCCGCCGCATGAGCCGCGGCGCCGCCAAGCGCCACTTCACGCTCAAGGACCTCGAGTACCAGACCCGCGGCGTGGAATGCCGCAAGGACTCCGGCGTCCTGGACGAGATCCCCGGCGCCTACAAGAACATCGACCAGGTGATGGAGCAGCAGCGCGACCTGGTCGAAGTGGTGGCGAAGCTCAAGCAGTTCGTCTGCGTGAAGGGCTGAACTCCGCGCCAAGGCGGCCTACTTGGCGTGCCTGACCGCGTAGATCATGACGAACGCGAACACGTGGATGCCGAAGAGGAAGTACGCCAGGAAGTACCAGACCTGGCGTTCGTCCTTGGTCTCCTGGGCGAGGCGGCGTTGTTCGGGGGAGTCGTCGTCGGCCGGCATCACAGTTCCCGGTGGACCTTGGTGTTGGATGCCTGGGCGCGGGGGCGGAGGACCAGGAGGTCCACGTTGACGTGGCTGGGGCGGGTGACCGCCCAGGTGATCGTCTCGGCCACGTCGTCGGCGGTGAGGGGGGCGGCGACGCCCTCGTAGACCTTGGCGGCCTTGGCGGCGTCGCCGTCGAAGCGGGTCAGGGCGAACTCGTCGGTCTTGACCATGCCGGGGGCGATCTCCACGACGCGGACCGGCTTGCCGACGATCTCCAGGCGGAGGGTCTCGGCGAGGACGTGCTCACCGTGCTTGGCGGCGACGTAGCCCGCGCCGCCCTCGTACGTGCCGAGCCCGGCGGTGGAGGAGACGACGACCACCACGCCGTCGCCGCCGGCCTCCAGCTTGGGGAGCAGGGCCTGGGTGACGTTCAGGGTGCCGATGACGTTCGTCTCGTACATCGTGCGCCAGTGCTCCGGGTCGCCGGTCGCCACCGGGTCCGCGCCGAGCGCGCCGCCCGCGTTGTTGACCAGCACGCCGATCGTGCGGAAGGCGGTGGCGAACTCGTCCACCGCCGCGCGGTCCGTCACGTCCAGCGGGTACGCCGTCGCCGCGTGGCCGGCAGCGTTCAGCTCCTCCGCGAGCGCCTCGATGCGGTCCTTGCGGCGCGCGGTGAGGACGACCCGGTACCCGGCCTCGGCCAGGCTGCGGGCGGTGGCCGCGCCGATCCCGCTGCTCGCGCCCGTGACGACGGCGATACGGGCGGCGGCGGACGGGGCTGCGGGGGCCATGGGCTGCTCCTGTGCGGTCAAGGGGACACGGGGTCATGGAATCGGGGCGCTGCCCGTCCAGCGTAGGCGAGCGGGGGCGGCGGCTCTCCGGGGGTCGCGTGCTGGTGGCCGCCCCGCTCCTCAGCCACCGTTCCTCGGCGCCCACATGATCAGCGCCATCCCCGCCAGACACACCAGCGCGCCCGCGAGGTCCCACCGGTCGGGGCGGTAGCCGTCCGCGACCACGCCCCACAGGATCGACCCCGCCACGAAGATGCCGCCGTACGCGGCCAGGATGCGGCCGAAGTGGGCGTCCGGCTGGAAGGTGGCGACGAAGCCGTACGCGCCGAGGGCCAGGACCCCGCCCGCCATCCACAGCCAGCCGCGGTGCTCGCGCACGCCCTGCCAGACCAGCCACGCGCCGCCGATCTCGAAGAGCGCGGCGACGACGAAGAGGGCGGCGGAGCGGAGGATCAGCATGGGGGCAGGGTGTCATCCCCCCTCCGGGGTGTTCACCTGATGGACGGCGCCTGTCCTGCCGCTTGCGTGGCATACATCCCCTGGGCCCCGGTACGACCGCGCGCCACGGCCCCTCGGTACGGCAGCGGTACGGCAGCGGGCTGGAAGGGGTGAGCGGCGTGGGCGTGCGGGCCAGGACGTGGGTGCTGCTGGGTGTGTGCGGGGGCGCGGCGCTGGGCTTCGGGGGGACGGCGGGGGCGGCGGAGAGCGGTTTCCCGGCGGCGAGGGTGCCCGGGACCGCCGTGTCCGCGGGAAGTGCGGCGAGTGCGGCGCGATCCGGCAGTGCGCCGGTCATGGCATCCCGGACCGCCCTCCGTTCCGTCACGGCATCCCGCCCCACCTCCCGCTCCGCCACGCCACCCCACGCCGATCTCTCCTTTCACGGGCACGCCGCTCTCGCCGGGAATCGGGTCGAGGTCCGGCTCACTCCCCGGGACGCGGGTCCTTCTGCCGTGCCGGACGCGAGTGTGCGGTTGCGGTGGTCGGTGGCGTTGGCGGACCGGCAGGTGCTTCCGGCGGCCTGTGCGCGGACCGGGGCGCGGACCGTCGTGTGCGGGACCGGCGCGCTGGCCGTGGGCCGGACCGGGCGTGCCCTCACGCTGTCCCTCGCCCTGCGCCGGGCGGCCTCGGAGGTCACCCTGGAGGTGGAGCCCGCCTGGAACGGCGGCGTGAGCGACCCGGACCGCTCGAACGACCGCCTGAAGGTGCTGGTCCTGGACACGGGGGACGCGTACGCGTTCTGAGCGGCCGCAGCCGACGGACAGCACCTACAGGAGGTCCACATGGCCGGGAACGACCCCGCCCGGGCCGGGCTGCTGGCGGAGCTGGACGCGGTGTCCCGGCGGTACATCGCCTCGTACGCCCTGTTCAGCCAGGCCGTCGCCGACCGGATCGGGCTGCACCCCACCGACCTCCAGTGCCTGAACCTGCTCACCCTGGAGCCGGAGCCGGTCACCACCGGACGGGTCGCGGAGCTGACCGGGCTCACCACCGGGTCGGCCACCCGCCTGGTCGACCGGCTGGAGCGGGCCGGATACGTCGTACGGGGGCGGGACGAGGCGGACCGGCGCCGGGTCCTCGTGGTGCCCGTACCGGAGCGGATCGCGGAGTTCCGGCGGGTGTGGGAGACGCTGTCCGGCGACTGGTACCGGATCTTCGACGAGCTGGACGACGCCGAACTCGCCGTGATCCTCAGGCACATGGAGCGCACGGTGGAGTTCTCCGGGGAGCAGGCGGCCCGGCTGCGCGAGGAGCGGGCGGCGGAGGACCGCAGGACGCCGGCGGAGTCCGGCGGCGGGCGTCAGCCCGACGTCAGCGAGGCGTCAGCGAAACGTGGGGACGGGGGCGGAGAGTAGTCGATGTCAGCAGGTCGGGCGGGTTTCACCCGCTTTTCCGGTCACTCCCGGTACGACCTCACGACCTCACGACCTCACGATCTCACGAATCTCACGGGGGAATTCCCATGCGTACGCTCCACCGCTCCACCGCGCTCGCCGCCACCGGCACCGCCGTCCTCGCCGTCGCCCTGACCGCGTGCGGCGGCTCCGACGGCGGCGCGAAGGACGAGGGCGCCGCACGACCCGCCGCCACGGTGGCGGCCCAGCCGTCGAAGGCCGCCCCGGCGGCTTCCGCGGGCACGGCCTCGGCGCGGTCCGGCGGCACGTCGAAGGACGCCGGATCCGGTGACGGGACGACCGTCACGAAGAGCGCCACCGCCAAGCAGGCCGCCACCAAGGCCGGCGGCTCGAAGGACACCGACAGCTACGCCTACACCCACCCCTGCGCGGGCGGCCAGGTGACCGTGCGGGTGACCAGGCGCGCCGCCACCCAGCGGGTCATCGAGGTGCGCAACACCGGCGCGAGCGCCTGCGGCCTGAGCTACCACCCCGCCGTCGACCTGGGCTCCTCCACGGCGGCCGACCAGAGCCACAACATCAGGCCGCTGGTCCCCGGCGGCCTCGGCGGTCCGCCCGCGTACGCGCTCCACGCGGGCCGCACCGCCTACGCCGTGATCGACCTCGACCCGAGCGGCGCCACCACCGGCACCGCGCCCGGCGTCGACGAGATGAACGTGCTGGCCGACGGCGACCACATGCCCGCCGCCGAGACCCGGAACTTCCCGCTCGGCTCCGGGGCGAAGGTCCTCGAGCCGAAGCTGGGCCTGTACAGCGACACGGTCGCGCGGGCGGTCGCCTCGATGCGGCAGGCGGACACGCGCTCCTGACCCGCCGGGCCCCAGGCCGGGCCCGGTGACGGTGAGATCCCGGTAAAAAGGACCACCGTGGATCACCGGGCCCGGCCGAACGCCCGCGCGGCTTGGCAGACTGGTCGGGTGCCCCAGACTGTGCTCCTCGCCGAAGACGACCGCGCCATCCGCCACGCCCTGGAGCGTGCCCTCACCCTGGAGGGCTACGCGGTGACGGCGGTCGCCGACGGTGTCGAGGCGCTGGCGCAGGCCCACCGCACCCCGCCGGACGTGCTGCTGCTCGACGTGATGATGCCCGGCATCGACGGCCTCCAGGTCTGCCGGGTGCTGCGCGCCGAGGGCGACCGCACCCCGATCCTGATGCTCACCGCGCTGGTGGAGACCGCCGACCGCATCGCGGGCCTGGACGCGGGCGCCGACGACTACGTGGTCAAGCCGTTCGACGTGGAGGAGGTCTTCGCCCGGCTGCGCGCCCTCCTGCGCCGTACGACCCCCGCCCCGGCGATCCCGGCCCCCGCCGTCAGCCCGGAGGACCGTCCGGTGGTCTCCGAGCGCCACCAGGTGGGCGCCGCCGGGCTGCGCATGGACCTCCAGGCCCGCCGCTGCTGGCGCGGCGCGCGCGAGCTGGAGCTGACCCGCACCGAGTTCGAGCTGCTGGAACTGCTGGTGCGCAACGCGGGCATCGTGCTGGACCACTCCACGATCTACGACCGCATCTGGGGCTACGACTTCGGCCCCGGCTCCAAGAACCTCGCCGTCTACGTCGGCTATCTGCGCCGCAAGCTGGACGAGCCGGACGCCCCGCAGCTCATCCACACCGTGCGCGGTGTGGGTTACGTGCTGCGGGAGGAGTAGTGGCCCGCCCCTGGCGGACGCCGGGCCCGTCCCGGACGGGCCGGACCAAGCTGGTCTCGCTGCGCACCACCTTCGCGGTGTCCTTCGCCGCCGTCACCGCCGCCGTCACCATCCTGGTCGGCATCCTGTCGTACGGCTCGGCGGCCCGGCTCGTCCGGGTGGACCAGCAGTCGGTGTTCACGCAGGTCGTGCAGGACGTACGGGACGAGGTCCGGCAGCACGACATGACCCCGGACGACTTCTCCTCCTCCCGCCCCGGGCACGATCTCGTACGGCCCGCGCGCACCGACGTGCAGGTGCTGGGCGCGGGCGGCGGCATCGTCGACCACGGCAGCCCGGTGCTGCCGGTGACCGCCGCCGACCGGGCCGTCGCCGGGGCGCGGACGGCCGGGAAACTGGCCGAGCACAAGGACGTACGGGTCGGTGAGGACCTGTTCCGGATCGCCACCGTCTCGCTCGGGGACGGCAAGGGCGCGGTGCAGGTGGCGCAGGAGTTCAGCGACACCGAGGACCTGCTGCGCACGCTCCAGCAGCGGACGCTGATCCTGATGTCGGCGGTCGTGGTGGGCGCGGGGCTGTTCGGCTGGTGGCTGGCCCGCCGCATCACCCGGCGCCTGGTGGTGCTCACGGCGGCCGCCGAGGACGTGGCCCGTACCCGGCGGCTCGGCATCGAGGTGCCCGTCGCCGGGCTGGACGAGGTCGGGCGGCTGGGCCGCGCCTTCGACCGGATGCTCGGGCGGCTCGCGCAGTCCGAGGAGGACCAGCGGCGTCTGGTCCAGGACGCGGGGCACGAGCTGCGCACCCCGCTGACCTCGCTGCGGACGAACATCTCGCTGCTCCGGCGGCTGGACGAGCTGCCGCCCGGCACCCGTGAGGAGCTGGTCGCGGATCTCGGGCAGGAGGCCCGTGAGCTGACCGATCTGGTCAACGAGCTGGTCGACCTCGCCGCCGGGCAGTCCGACTCCGAGCCGCCGCAGCGGGTGGACCTGGCCGACGTCGCGGAGGACGTGGTGGGGCTCGCGGGGCGTCGTACCGGGCGGGAGATCGTGCTGCGGGTCAGCGGCGACACCCGGACCGAGGGGCGGCCCGGGATGCTCCAGCGGGCGATCTCGAACCTGGTCGAGAACGCGGCGAAGTTCGACCGGGACGGCAGCGCCCCCATCGAGGTCCGCGTCACCGGGCCCGTCCGCGCGGGCACCGTCCGTGTGGAGGTCCTCGACCGGGGTCCGGGCATCGCCGAGGGCGACCTCATCCGCATCTTCGACCGCTTCTACCGCGCCGCCGACGCCCGCTCGCTGCCGGGCTCCGGCCTGGGTCTGTCCATCGTCCGCGAGGTGGCGACGGCCCACGGGGGCGCGCCGTTCGCCTACCGGCGCGAGGGCGGCGGCGCGGTGATCGGGTTCACGGTGGGGGGCGGCCCGGCGGGGGAGGGGGCACGGGGGGAGTCGCGGGGTGGCGGGGTCGGGTGACCTCGGGGTCGGACCGCCGGGACGGCCGTACCGTGGGGCGGCGCGTGCCCTGAGTCGCCCCGTGCTCCGGGGTCCGGTCAGTCGCCGCCGGGGGTGTCCCGGCGGGACGTCGCGAGGGTCCAGGCGAGATTGCCCGCCGCCGCTCCGGCCGCGACCGCCGCGACGATCACGCCGCCGGTCGCGAGGCCGTCGCTGAACAGATGCGGACGGCGGTCGAGGCTGTGCAGGCCGAAGCCGCACAGCTCGTACACCCCGACGGCGGCGACGACGAGGCTGATGATCAGCAGGGTCAGCGTGGGGGTGAGGTCGCGCAGATCGGTGCCCGCCGTCGTACCCGGCGTCGCCGGTCCCGTGTCCGGTCGCGTCTCCTGCATGTCTCCCCTGGTGAACTGGATGGTGGCCGGTGGCCGAGGGCGGATGGAAACCCACGGTATGGAGGACGGTCCCGGGGCGGGTCCGGTGCCACGCACACCGGCCGATGTGCGTCACTGGTCGGGGTGACGCCCGCGTCGGCCGGCCGGAGCCGGTGACGCGGCCTTTCCATGATGACCGAGATCGCGGACACCTCCTTACGGGACGCGCGGACCGCCCCGCGCGGGCGCCCCGCCTCACGCCCCCCGGCCGCCCTTGACCCTGCCCCCGGGGGCAGGGTTTAGCGTGCCGTGACATGACGGACGTCGAGAGCGGTGCGGAGGGTACGGCCGGGATGCGGATCGGGGAGCTGGCCCGGCGGGCCGGGACCACGGTCAAGGCGGTTCGCTACTACGAGTCCCTCGGTCTGGTCGCCCCGTCCCGCCGCCCGAACGGCTACCGCAGCTACGACGCGGCCGACCTGCGCCTGGTCCAGGAGATCCGGGCGCTGAAACGCCTCGGCATCCCCGCCGAGCGCACCCGCCCCTTCCTCGACTGCCTGACATCGGGCCGGACCCACGCGGACTGCCCGGCGTCACTGGCGGGATACCGCGACGCGGCTGACGAACTGGCCTCGCGCATCGAGGAGTTGACGGCGAGGAAGGCGGTGCTGCTGGCGCGCCTCGAAGCGGCCGCGAGCGCCCTGCCGACGGCCGCGCGACCCCTGCCGAAGGAGACCCGGGCGATGCACGACGACCACCTCACCCTGCCCTCCGGCCTGCCCGTCCCCCCGGACGACGGCGCCGCCGCCCATCTCCCCGGCGCCCGGATGCCGTCGCTCACCCTGCCGGACACGGCGGGCGGCACGGTCCGGCTCGACGGTCTCGGACCCGGCCGTGCGGTGATCTACGTCTACCCCCTCACCGGCCGCCCCGGCACGGACCTCCCCGAGGGCTGGAACGCCATCCCCGGTGCCCGGGGCTGCACGGTGGAGTCGTGCGGCTTCCGCGACCACTTTGAGGACCTGCGGGCGGCGGGCGCGGAGCGGGTGTACGGGCTGTCCAGCCAGGACACCGGCTATCAGCGCGAGGTCGTGGACCGGCTCCGGCTGCCGTTCCCGATGCTCTCCGACCCCGCTTTCGCGCTCGCCGGGGCGCTGGACCTGCCGACGTTCGAGGCGTCGGGGAGGCGTTTGTACAAGCGGCTCACGCTGGTCGTCCGCGCCGGAGTGGTCGAGCACGTCTTCCACCCGGTCTTCCCGCCCGGCGAGCACGCGGGGCAGGTGCTGGAGTGGCTGCGCGAGCGCCGGGACTCAGTGGCGTAGTGCCGTCGCCACCGTCGCGTGGATGTCGCCGCTCAGCTTGCGGTGGCTGCGGGCGGTGGCCTGGCGGTGGGAGCCCGCGCTGACGTTGTCGATGGTCACGACGACGGTGTCCAGCAGGTTGCCGCTCTTGTCGTCGAAGTTGACCTGCACGACGAAGGACTTGCGGGAGTCGGTGGTGTTCTTCGCGGTCACCGCGACGTTGGCCCGGCCGTCGGAGTCGGTGGTGATCCCGCCCAGCGTCACATCGCTCTTGGCGTTCACCCCGCCCTTGACCTGGTCCAGCTTCCGCTTGGCCTCCGCCGTGGCCGACGCCAGCGAGTCGGACGCCCGGGAGGCGAGGGAGGACGCCGCCGAGGCCGCCTTGCTCGCGCTGTCCGACGGGGTGCTCGACCCGTCCGAGCACCCGGCCGACGCCAGCCCGAGCGCCAGCGCCACCACGGCCCCGGCCGTCCCTCGTATCCAGTAGCCCGCCATGTCCCGCCTCCATGCCTCGCGACGATCACCGCTCCCCAGTCAAGGGGCGCGCGTCCGACCCCGCACGCCGGGTGGGACGCCCGTGCGACCGGTCCACCCGAACGGGTCAGTGACGCCCCCTAGGGTGATCGCACTGAGCGGTTCCCCTCTCCGACAAGGTGTCCCGAATGGGAAGCTGGATCTTCGCGCTCGCCTTCGCCGTCGTCGGTGCGACGTGTCTGCGGTTCCAGAAGGGCAAACGGCTGCGGAGCGCCGCGAGCGCGTTGATCGTCGTCGCGGTGCCGTCGTATCTGTTCGGTGCGTTCGCCGTCCTGTTCGCCGACCCGGCCCGGATGTGCGAACAGCCCGGCGACCCTCTCCCCGAACCCCTTTTGGACCGGTTCGACCAGGGCTTCCTCCCGCTGCGTGCCGACTGCCGCTGGCCGGACGGCCACGTCGACTCCCTCCTCCCGGTCTGGGTGAACCCCCTGATCTGCGCCTGCCTCGGCGCGGCCGCCGTCTGCGTCGTCGCCGCGGTCGTCCTGCGCCACGGCACTCGAACAGCCCACTGTCGCTAGCGCGCGCACCCCGCCCGGGTTCTGCTGCTCACAGGTGTCCGTCCGGCCGGGCCGGGTGGGGCCGGAGTGGAGGAGTACGGGCTATGGCGCAGGAGCAGCCGTCGGAGCGGGAGGACTGGGACGCGTTGCGGGCCCGGGTGGCCGCGCTGGAGGAGCAGCGGCCCCGGCGGACGCGAAGGCACCCCGGGCGGGCCGTTGTCGCCTTCGTGCTGATCGTGCTCGGCTGTCTCCTCGCGCCGCTCGGGATCGTCGCCGCCTGGACCGCCGATCTCGCGGACGACACCGACCGGTACGTCGCCACCGTCGCCCCGCTGGCCCGCGACCCCGCCGTGCAGGACGCGGTGGCCAACCGGGTCACCGACGCGCTGATGGACCGCCTGGACATCCCCCGGCTGCTGGAGAAGGTGGCGCCGAAGGACCGGCCGCTCGTCGAGAAGGCGCTCGGCGGCATCGGCAACTCGCTCCAGGGAGCGGTGCGCAGTTTCGTCGACGACAAGACGAGGGAGGTCGTCGCCTCCGACCGGTTCGCCACGTTCTGGACCAACGCCAACCGCCAGATCCACACCAGCGTGGACAAGGCACTCACCGGCAGCGGAGGCGGCGCGGTCCAGCTGCAGGGCGACAAGGTGCAGATCGACCTCGCCCCCGTCATCGAGCAGGTCAAGGACCGGCTGGTCGGCGCGGGGCTCGGCCTCGCCGGCAAGATCCCCGAGGTGCACACCAGCTTCACCGTGCTCCAGGCGGAGGAGGTGGGCAAGCTCAAGACGTACTTCCGGCTGCTGGACCTGGCCGGTCTGTGGGTGCCGGTCATCGCCGCCGTCCTGCTGATCGCGGGCGTGCTGACCGCCGTCCGGCGCCGCCGGGCGCTCGTCGCCGCCGCGCTCGGCTTCGCCTTCACCGCCCTGCTGCTCGGCATCGGCCTCACCGTCTTCCGGGTGATCTACCTGGACGCGCTCCCCGCCGACGTGTCCCAGCCCGCCGCCGAGGCCGTATACGACACTCTCACCCGGTTCCTGCGCACCGCCGTACGGGCCGTGATCACCCTCGGCGTGGTCGTCGCCCTCGCCGCCTGGCTCTCCGGGCCCGGCCGGTACGCGCGCGGCGCACGGCAGTTGTGGCACACCGGCATCCACGCCGTACGCGGCCAGGCCGACCGGTTCGGGATGCGGACCGGGCCGGTCGGGCCGTTCGTGCACCGGTTCCGGGTGTGGATCGAGTGGCTGCTGGTGGCGGGCGCGATCGTGGCGTACGTCCTCTGGGACCGCCCGACCGGGTGGGTGGTGGTCGGGCTGGCGCTCGCGCTGCTGTTCGCGCTGGCGGTGGTGGACTTCCTGGCGGAGGCGCCGGACGACGGGGGAGGCGACGCGGCAGCCGTGGTCAGTCCGCCCGGTCGTCCTTGAGCCGTCCCGCGCCGCCCTCCTCAAGCCGCTCCGTCCCCAGCCACCGGTTCAGCGGCGGCTCCTGCGCCAGCACCGCCCCGATCGTCACCGCGAAGGTGATCGCCGCGCTGAGCACGATCAGCCAGGACAGCAGCACCAGCACCAGACCGAGGGATCCGTACTCGCGCAGGGAGCGGTTGAGCGCCTGCGGCATGTAGATCCGCGCGGTCAGGCTCAGCGCGGTCGAGGCGGCCGAGGCCAGCAGCGCGCCCGGCAGCAGCGCGATCCACCGCACCCGCCCCGCGAGCAGCAGCCGCTGCGTCCACAGCCAGAGGCACGTGGCGACCAGGAAGAGCAGTGGGGTGCCGAGCCACAGCCCGACGCCGAAGCCGTCACGCACCGGCGCCTGGAAGAGGAGCACCAGCACCAGTACGAGGAGCCACACCACCCACCGCCAGGCCGCGATCCGCGTGCCCGCCCTCGGCAGCCCCCACGCCCGCTCGCACACCCGCTCCATCGCCCGGCTGAAACTGGTCGCCGAGGCCAGTGTGATCACCAGCCCGATGATCCCGGTGGTCTCCCGCGACTCGGGGTCGGTGGACTCGTTCAGCACCCGGTCGAGCTGCTGGCTGGAGCCCCCGGTCAGCCCGAACACGGCCCGCAACGAGTCCTGCAACTGCTCCCGCATCCCCTCCGGCGCGAACGCGGCGAACGCGAAGAGCAGCGGCACGGCGGCCAGGAACGCCTGCGCGGCGAGCCGGGTGGCCGCGTCCAGCAGGTTGGCGGAGAGCAGGCGGCCGGTGAGCGCGGTGACGACGGGGAAGCGCCGTTCGGCCTCCGCGCGCAGCCCCGCCAGCCGCGCCTTCCACGCCATACCGCCTCCCGACCCGCACGGCCCTCGGACACCCAGTCAACGGGTCGGTCGGCGCGGGCGGCGAGCGGTACGCGTCCGATCGGGCGCGCGGTGGTCCGTACCCGCGCTGCCCTGTACGGCGTACGCCCGCTCGTGCGCGCTCCCGCGCCGGGCGAGGCCGGCAGAGCCGGGTCCGCGCGCGGGCCGTCGTACGGTTCGCAGCCCGGGGGAGTACGAGACGGCGTTCAGCAGCGACGGCAGCGGACCCACCGAGCCCGCCATCGCCGAGGCCAACGCGGAGGTCGCCCGCCGACCGCCGTTCCAGGACACCCGGGACCTTGCGGACGCGCGGCGCGGCTTCATGGGCACGGCGGCCGAGCACCTGATCAAGGACGCCGACGGGCGCACGGTGTGGGACCTGGACGCCTACGGCTTCCTCGACCTTGAGTGCCCGCCCACCGCCGACCCGAGCCTGTGGCGGCAGAGCCGGCTGTGCTCCGAGCACGGGATGTTCGAGGTGACCGAGGGCATCTACCAGGTGCGCGGCTTCGACCTGTCCAACATGACGATCGTGGAGGGGCCGACGCCCTCGAACAGCTCGGCTACGGCGCGGAGAACGGCGCCTGGCGCAACTTCTACCTCATGGGCGCGCTGGAACTCCGGCACGGCTCCGTCGGAACCGCGCGTGGGACGCGGACCTCACCCTCCCGGCGCCCGACCTGCGCGCCCTGCTCCTCGGCACACTCACCCCGGCGCAACCGACGTCGCGTCCGGGGGTGTCACTGACGGGCGACGCCTCGACACTGCCGAGGCTGCTCTCCCATCTCACCGAACCCGAACCGGACTTCGCGATCGTCACGCCGTGAGCGGAGCGGGAGCACGCACCCTTGTCCCTGAGCCGTAGCGCCCCTAACGTCAAGATCGTTTAGGTCAACGACTCACCAAGACAAGGGAATCATGCGAAGACTGTGTCTTCTTCTGGCGACCGTGCTGGCCGCCCTCACCGGCGTGGTGGCACTGCCCGCCACGTCCGCGCTCGCCGCCTCGGCCCCGCCGTCGTCCACCGGTCAGCGCTGGGCCCTCAAGGTCAACGGGGTGTACGTCTCCGCCGAGGTCAACGACTCCGGCGACCAGAACGGCAAATTGCGGGCCCGCTCGACCTCCGTGGGGAGCTGGGAGACCTTCACGCTGCACACCGACAACATCAAGGGCGTCGGTTACGGCACGACCGTCTCGCTCCGGAACGAGGAGAACGGTCTCTACGTCACCTCGGAGGTCGACACCACCGGCACCCAGAGCGGGATGCTGCGCGCCCGGGGTACCAACAGCGGCTCCTGGGAGCGCTTTTACGTCGTCCCGCAGGGCGGAGGCCAGTTCGCGCTGAAGTCCGCCGCCAACGGCCTCTACGTCACCGCCGAGTTCAACTACACCGGCGGCGACCAGGGTCTGCTGCGCGCCCGTTCCTCCTCGGTCGGCAGCTGGGAGCGCTTCACCTTCGAGGCGGTCGGCGGCACCGGCGACACGGGCGCACCCCCGCAGTCGGCCGTGACGGCCTCCGGGCGGCACGACATCGCCTCGTGGAACGTGTGCGCCAACAACAACGACAGCGCGGCGTGCAAGCTGCAGTACGCCGACGGTGACACCGTCGGCACCAACGTCGCCTCCGGCGTGGCCGGTTACCTCAACCACCGCCCCGAGGCGATCTTCTTCCAGGAGATCTGCGAGAAGGCCGCCAAGCCGCTGGAGCTCCAGTTGGAGAGCCGGCTCGGCGGTGGCTGGGACGTACGGTTCGCGCCCACGTACTACAAGGTCGTCGCCGCCGACGGCACCACAGGCACCGGTCTCATGGCCCAGAAGACCTGCTCCGACAGCGCCAGCGGCACGGACCGGGGTTCCTTCGGCATCGCGCTGGCGGTCAAGGACACCAACACCTGGTACCGCGGCTACACCCTGCCCTCGCCCGACAAGAAGGAACAGCGTCCCGCCCTGTGCGCCACCGTCCCCGAAGCCGGGACCGTCTACTGCAACGCGCACTTCAGCAGCGGCTCGTACTTCGTCGACGGCAATCAGGCCGGTGACGACCCCGACGGCACGTACCGCCGCCAGCAGTCCGACGCCCTCAAGGGCATCGTCGACGGCCTCCAGGGCCGCGGCTACACCCCCTTCCTCGGCGGCGACCTCAACACCACCACCGCCGACGTCTCCGTGCTGTCGAGCCTGTACGCCTCCCACCAGGAGTGCGCCCAGCCCACCCCCGCCTCCCCCCAGACCGGCGCTCCCACCGACGGCAACAACAAGATCGACTACCTCTTCGGCCCCACCGGCGCCACCTACGCCTGCGAGGTCGTCGACCCGTCCCTCTCGGACCACCGCATGATCCACGCGACGATCACGCTCTGACGCGGCGCCCTGCGGCCGGGCGGGGTGCGTGCGACCCGGCCGCAGGTGACCTCGTCCGTCACTCCCCCCGCCCCTGATCCCACCGGAACCTCCGCACCGCCACCACCGCGCCCGCCGCCCCCCACAGCGCCAGTACGCCGAAGTCGCTCCAGGGGAGGGTCGCGGGGCCCGGGGTGAAGGCATGGAGGAGGGCGTCGTTGAAGGGTTTCACCGGGAGGGCGGAGGCGAGGGAGTTCAGGGCGGGGGAGTGGATCGGCATGTAGGTGCCCGACATGAACACCAGCGGGAACAGGACCAGTTGGACCACCGCAGGGGCCGCTTCCGCGTTGCGGATCAGGGCGGCGACCGCGACGCCGAGGGCGCAGAAGGCGGCGGCGCCGAGGAGGAGGGCGCTGGTGAGGGCGGGCCAGTGGGAGGGGGCGGGCAGGGGAACGGTCGTGTACGGCACCCGCCTCCGGCTCCCCGGCACCCGACTCTCGGAGGGTCGGTCCCCGCGGCAGCCGGTCGGCGCCTTCGCCGCGATCGGTCACCTCGGCCGGCCGGCCTACCCCGCGCACCGACGCGCGCGTACCGCACCCGGGCAGGGCTGTCGGCCACGACGCGCGGTCGACGGACCGACGCCCCGACCGGCCGTCAGGGCCAGACCAGGCAGTACGGCTGATGCCCCGCCTCATGCAGACGGTGACTGAAGTCCTGCCACTCGTGCAGCAGTTGGTACACGTTGAACGCGTCCCGCGGTCCGCCCCGGTCCGGGACCGTCGACCAGATGAACGCCGCCGCGCCCACCGCTTCCTCGCCTATGTCGCGGAGGGGGTCCACCACGGTCATGGGGAGTTTGACCACCGCGTAGTCCGGGTGCAGGACGACGAGTTCGAGTGGCGGCACCTTGTGCAGGGGGACGCCCTCGATGCCCGTCAGCACCATCGCCGCCATCGTCTCCGGCTTGATCTTGGTGAACATGCCGTTCATGCCCAGCTCGTCGCCGCCGAGTTCCTCGGGACGCATCGAGATGGGGACGCGGGCCGCGGTCGCACCGTCCGGCGCACCGAAGTACTTGTACGTCACCCCCACCCGACCACCATTCCTGCTCCCCAACCGGAGGCTCTCGGCCCGGTCGTCGGGCCGGCGGTCGATCTGCCGGTCGTGCCGCTCGGGCTCACTCGGTACACCCTGTGTCTGACGTGCGTCAGCCTGACGTGCTTCGGTCGCTTCCTCCGCTTCGCGCCGGTGCCTTCCCCGCCGGGCTCGCCGAGGACCCAGGTCATCAGTCCCCTCGCCCAGTCCGCCACCGCGATGCATATCTCCACCCGAGTGCTTTTCTAGGACGCGTGGCCCCCGCCGCGCAACCCGATCATCGTGTCAGTGACCTCCCCCACGGCCGCCCGCCGAAACGTGCGGTGAATCTTCAGTCCGCAGGAAAACCCCCGGTCCCCGATCACTACGTGCCGCATGAGGTGTGTGTATCAGGTGTCAGTCTCGCAGATCGTCAAAGATCGGCCAGGGGTTCCGGAAGGAAGGCCAGGCGGACCCCGATCGAAAGATTCGAACCCCCCGTCCGAACCCCCGTCCGCGCCGTCGCACCCGCACTTTCACCCCCACCCCGCACCCGCAGCGCGCCCCCCGCTCCCCCTCTCCCTCCCGCCCCACCGCCTACTCTGAGGGAGTCACCCCGCAACCGGAGTCCGAGAAGCCGGAGTAGTCGCACGCCATGAGTGCCCAGAGCGAAACGCCCTATCCCTACGACGCGCCCGCATCCCAGGCGCTCTTCGACCGTGCCTCCGCCGTCACCCCGGGCGGGGTGAACTCCCCGGTGCGCGCCTTCCGCGCCGTCGGCGGCACGCCCCGGTTCATGGTCTCCGGCAGCGGTCCGTACCTGACGGACGCCGACGGGCGCGAGTACGTGGACCTGGTGTGCTCCTGGGGTCCGATGATCCTCGGGCACTCGCACCCCGAGGTCATCGCCGCCGTGCAGGAGGCGGTCGCGCGCGGCACGTCCTTCGGCACGCCCGGCGAGGGCGAGGTCGCGCTCGCCGAGGAGATCGTGGCCCGGATCGCCCCCGTGGACCAGGTGCGCCTGGTCAGCAGCGGCACCGAGGCGACCATGAGCGCGATCCGGCTGGCCCGCGGCTTCACCCGCCGCGCCAAGGTGATCAAGTTCGCCGGCTGCTACCACGGCCACGTCGACTCCCTGCTCGCCGCCGCCGGTTCCGGTGTCGCCACCTTCGCGCTGCCCGACACCCCCGGTGTCACGGGCGCGCAGGCCGGGGACACGATCGTGCTGCCGTACAACGACCTGGAGGCCGTGCAGGAGGCGTTCCACCGGCACCCGGGCGAGATCGCCTGTGTGATCACCGAGGCGTCGCCGGGCAACATGGGCGTCGTCCCCCCGGACCCCGGGTTCAACCAGGGTCTGAAGGACGCCTGCGCCAAGAACGGCGCGCTGTTCATCTCCGACGAGGTGATGACCGGCTTCCGCACCTCCCGCGCGGGCTGGTTCGGCGTCGACGGCGTCGTCCCGGACCTGATGACCTTCGGCAAGGTGATGGGCGGCGGCTTCCCCGCCGCCGCGTTCGGCGGCCGCGCCGACGTCATGGCCCACCTCGCCCCGGCGGGCCCGGTCTACCAGGCGGGCACCCTCTCCGGTAACCCGGTCGCCACCGCCGCCGGTCTCGCCCAGCTCCGGCTGCTCGACGACGCGGCGTACGACAAGGTGAACGCGGTCTCCGCGCAGATCCAGGCCCTGGTCACCGAGGCGCTGAGCAAGGAGGGCGTGACGCACCGGCTGCAGACCGCGTCCAACATGTTCTCGGTGTTCTTCACCGACCGCCAGGTGCGTACCTACGAGGACGCCAAGCGGCAGGAGTCGTTCCGCTTCAACGCGTTCTTCCACTCGATGCTGTCGGACGGCGTGTACCTCCCGCCGTCGTCCTTCGAGTCCTGGTTCGTGTCCACGGCCCACGACGAGCGGGCCATCCAGAAGATCGCCGACGCCCTCCCGGCGGCGGCCCGAGCCGCCGCGGAGGCGACCGCGTGAGCACCCACACCGGTGACAACGGGACGAACGAGCAGGACATCACGGTCGTCCACGTCATGCGGCACGGCGAGGTCGACAACCCCGCAGGTGTCCTCTACGGCCGTCTGCCCGACTACCACCTCTCCGAGCTGGGGCGCCGGATGGCCGAGCGGGTCGCCGAGCACCTCGCCCCGCGCGACATCACCTACGTCGTCTCCTCGCCGCTGGAGCGCGCGCAGGAGACCGCCACCCCGATCGCCAAGGCGCACGGGCTCGACCTCGCCACCGACGAGCGGCTGATCGAGGCCGAGAACGTCTTCCAGGGCAAGACCTTCGGTGTCGGCGACGGCGCGCTGCGCAAGCCGGAGAACTGGAAGCACCTGGTCAACCCGTTCAAGCCGTCCTGGGGCGAGCCGTACATCGACCAGGTCGTGCGCATGACGGGCGCGCTGAACGCGGCCAAGGACCGGGCCCGGGGGCACGAGGCGGTGCTGGTCAGCCACCAGCTCCCGATCTGGATCCTGCGCTCCTACGTCGAGCGGCGCCGGCTCTGGCACGACCCGCGCAAGCGGCAGTGCACCCTCGCCTCGCTGACGAGCTTCACCTTCCGGGGTGACAAGATCGTCTCCGTCGGCTACAGCGAGCCCGCCATCGACCTGGTCCCGGCCCACCTCCACGCGGGTGCCAAGCCCGCCAAGGGTGCCGGACAGGGCAAGGCGTTCGGGGCCTGAACGAGCCGGGGCGGAGCCGGGACCGGGATATCGCGGTCCTGAATCCGCCCATAAGGCGTAGTTCGCGTGTCTTTGTCGTGTCCGCCGCGAAAATGACGGTGGATCACGGAACCTACCCGTTCGTCACGCCCTCTGACTGAGTGACACCAGCGGGCGTGACGGATCGGGGAACCCATGCACACCATCTCCCGGAGGGGAATACTCGGGCTCGGCGCGGGCGCGGCGGCGGCCGCGGGACTCGCGGGCTGCGGGACCGTGAAGTCCGCCCACTCCCCGGACGCCGGCGGCCATGGGCCCGGTTCCGGGAAGCACGCGGGAGACGGCAAGAGTCATCCCGCCCGCCCCAAGGCCCGCCCCATCGGCGACGGCTCCACCTCCTTCACCGGTGCGCAGCCCCACCAGCCCGCCCGCCCCGAACCGCTGGAGCCGGGCCAGACCCCGCCCCAGTTCGTGGTCTTCTCCTGGGACGGCGCCGGAGAGGTCGGCAACGGCCTCTTCCCGCGCTTCCTGGATCTGGCCAAGGAGCACGGGGCGAGCATGACCTTCTTCCTCTCGGGGCTCTATCTGCTCCCGGAGTCGAAGAAGCGGCTCTACAACCCGCCGAACAACCCGCGCGGCGCCTCCGACATCGGCTACCTCACCGACGCGCACGTCAAGGCCACGCTGGCCAACGTCCACCGGGCGTGGCTGGAGGGCCACGAGATCGGCACCCACTTCAACGGCCACTTCTGCGGCGGTTACGGCACGGTCGCCAACTGGACGCCCCGTCAGTGGAAGAGCGAGATCGAGCAGGCCAAGTCCTTCGTCAAGGAGTGGCGCACCAACACGGGCTGGACCGACCTGCCCTCGCTCCCCTTCGACTACGACAAGGAGCTGACCGGCGGCCGTACGCCCTGTCTGCTCGGCCAGAACAACCTGCTGCCCACCGCCCGCGAGCTGGGCTGGCGCTACGACGCCTCCTCGCCCGGCGGCCGCCAGGTCTGGCCGTCCAAGCGGCTGGGCGTCTGGGATCTGCCCCTTCAGCAGATACCTTTCCCCGGACACTCCTTCGAGGTCCTGTCCATGGACTACAACATGCTCGCCAACCAGTCCGTGAACTCGACCAACGCCCCCGCCTACAACTACCCGGGGTGGCGCAAGCAGTCCGCGCAGGCGTACATATCCGGCTTCCAGCGGGCCTACGAGACCAACCGCGCGCCCTTCTTCATCGGCAACCACTTCGAGCAGTGGAACGGCGGTCTCTACATGGACGCGGTCGAGGAGGCGTTCAAGCACATCGCGCGCGAGAAGGAGAAGGGCGCCGACGTGCGTCTCGTCTCCTTCCGCCAGTTCACCGACTGGCTCGACGTGCAGAAGCCCGAGGTCCTCGCCGGGCTGCGCACGCTGGACGTGGGGCAGAAGCCCGCCGGGGGCTGGAAGGGATTCCATGCCAAGGCGTGACGGCGTGTCCGTTTTGCCCGGTGTAAATACCGGCTGAAATGGGGTTTTCCGCCAGCAGGGGGGCGCGCGAAAGCCCCGGAACAGCCATGCGAAACTTTTCACATGAGTACCCGTAGCCGCGCCGCTCTGCTCGGTGCCGTGACCGCCCTCGCGGCCCTGGGCCTGTCCGCGTGCGGCAACGGCGGAATCTCCGGCGGGGGCGGCGACACCAACTTCGTCACCGGCGACAACGGCGTCGACACCGTCGCCCCGGCCCGCCGCGTCAAGGCACCGGACCTGTCCGGGAAGACCATCGACGGCAAGAGCCTGGACGTCGCCGACTACCGGGGCAAGGTCGTCGTCATCAACGTCTGGGGCTCCTGGTGCGGTCCCTGCCGCGCGGAGGCGAAGTACTTCTCCAAGGTCTCCAAGGAGTACGCGGACAAGGGCGTGCAGTTCGTCGGGATCAACACCCGCGACTCCAACACCACCCAGCCCCGCAACTTCGAAAAGGCCAACGGCATCACGTACCCCAGCCTGTACGACCCCACGGGCAAGCTCATGCTCCGCTTCAAGAAGGGCACGCTCAACCCGCAGCTCATTCCCTCCACCCTGATCATCGACAGGCACGGGAAGATCGCCGCGCGCGCCCTGGAGCAGCTCGACGACCTCGCGCTGCGGGAGATGCTCAAGCCGGTCGCGGCGGAGAAGTGACGTGAGTCCGCTCCTCACGCTCGCCGCCGGCGGGCAGAACCAGACCGTGCTCAACGGCGCCCTGCTGCTCGCCCTGCCCGTCGCGGTGCTCGGCGGGCTCGTCTCCTTCTTCTCGCCCTGCGTCCTGCCGCTGGTGCCGGGCTACCTCTCCTACGTGACCGGCGTCACCGGCACCGACCTGGCCGACGCCCGGCGCGGCCGGATGGCGACCGGCGCCGCCCTGTTCGTGCTCGGCTTCACCGTCGTGTTCGTCTCCGGCGGCGCCCTCTTCGGGTTCTTCGGCCAGACCCTGCAGAGCTACAAGGACGTCCTGACCCGGGTGCTCGGCGTGCTCATGATCCTGCTCGGTGTCTTCTTCATGGGCCTGATGCCCTGGCTGACCCAGCGCGAGTTCCGCTTCCACCGGCGCCCGGCCACCGGACTTCTCGGCGCGCCCCTGCTCGGCGCCCTCTTCGGGATCGGCTGGACGCCCTGCATCGGCCCGACCCTCGCCTCCGTCGTCGCCCTCTCCTCCCAGCAGGCGAGCGCGGGCCGGGGCGCGATACTCACCGTCGCGTACTGCCTGGGGCTCGGCGTGCCCTTCGTGCTCACCGCCGTCGCCTTCCGCAAGGCGCTCGGCGCGTTCGGCTGGGTCAAACGCCACTATGTCTGGGTGATGCGCATCGGCGGCACGATGATGATCGTGACCGGTGTGCTGCTGCTGACCGGGGCCTGGGACCACCTGGTGCGGGAGATGCAGACCTGGTCCGACGGCTTCTCTGTGGGGATCTGATGAGCAAGACCACTACCGACACCTCCCCGGAGGGCCTGGGCGCGGCCGGCTCCCAGTTGTCCACCGCGCCCCAGGAGGACCTGTCGACGCCGCCCTCGCTGGGCGTGATCGGCTGGGCCCGCTGGTTCTGGCGGCAGCTCACCTCCATGCGGGTCGCGCTGCTGCTGCTCCTGCTGCTCTCGCTCGGCGCGATCCCCGGCTCGCTGATCCCGCAGACCGGCGCCGACGCCAACAAGGTCGACGACTTCCGCAAGGCGCACACCACGCTCGCGCCCGTCTACGACAAGCTCGGGCTCTTCCACGTCTACAGCTCGGTGTGGTTCTCCGCGATCTACATCCTGCTGTTCGTCTCCCTCATCGGCTGCATCGTCCCGCGCACCTGGCAGTTCGTCGGCCAGCTCCGCGGCCGCCCGCCGGGCGCGCCGAAGCGGCTGGACCGGCTCCCGGCGTACACCACCTGGCGCACCACCGCCGACCCCGAGCAGGTCCGCGAGACGGCGCTCGCGCTGCTGAGGAAGCGCCGCTTCCGCGCCCACCGGGTGGGCGACGCGGTCGCCGCCGAGAAGGGCTACGTGCGCGAGCTGGGCAACCTGGTCTTCCACGTCGCCCTCATCGTGCTGCTCGTCGCCTTCGCCTCGGGCCAGATGTTCAAGTCCGACGGCACCAAGCTGATGGTCGAGGGCGACGGCTTCTCCAACGCGCTGCCGATGTACGACGACTTCAAGTCCGGCAGCATGTTCCAGGGCGACGACCTGGTGCCCTTCAGTTTCGACCTGAAGGACTTCACCGGCACCTACGAGATGACCGGACCCAACCGCGGCACCCCGCGCACCTTCCAGGCGCGGATCGCCTACAGCGAGGGCGCGTACGGAAAGCAGCGCACCACCACCGTCAAGGTCAACGAGCCGCTGAAGATCGGCGACTCCAAGGTCTACCTCGTCAGCCACGGCTACGCCCCCGTGATCACCGTCCGCGACGGCAAGGGCAACGTCGTCTACCACGACGCCGTGCCCCTGCTCCCGCTCGACGGCAACGTCACCTCGCAGGGCGTCATCAAGGTCATGGACGGCTACCGCGACGCCAAGGGCACCAAGGAGCAGCTCGGCATCCGCGCCTTCTTCCTGCCGACCTACGGCGGCGGCGCCTCCGTCCTCTCCCAGTTCCCGGCGCTGCTCAACCCGGTCCTCAACCTGGAGCCGTACCACGGCGACCTCGGCGTGGACGCGGGGCTCTCGCAGAGCGTCTACCAGCTCGACCAGCGGCACATGAAGGGCTTCAAGGACCCCAAGGGCGCCCAGCTCAGGGACAACCTCAAGCCCGGCCAGACCATGAAGCTGCCGAACGGCGCGGGGTCCGTCACCTTCGAGAAGAACGTGAAGGAATGGGCGGGCTTCGAGATCGTCCAGGAGCCCGGCGCCGGCTGGGCCCTCGCGGGCGCGCTCGGCGCGATCTTCGGTCTCGCCGCGTCCCTGTTCATCCAGCGCCGCCGCGTGTGGGTCCGGGCGGTGACGGGCCCCGACGGCGTGACCGTCGTGGAGATGGCCGGCCTCGGCCGCAGCGAGTCCGCGAAGGTCCCCGAGGAACTCTCCGACCTCGCCGGAAGGCTCTACGACACCGCGCCGGGCGCCCCCGAAAGCGCCGCCCCCGCCGACGACGACACCAACGACGACACCGGCGCATCCCGCGCCGTACCTGCCGAAGGGGCTGAGCAGTGATTCTCGCCGCCGCCACCAACGAACACCTCGCGAGTGTCAGCAACACGCTGATCTACTCGTCGATGGCCGTCTACACCCTGGCCTTCTTCGCGTACATCGCCGAATGGCTCTTCGGCAGCCGCAGCAAGGTCGGCCGCACCGCCGCCGCGCTCACGGCCGAGGGCGGGGCGGCTAGGGCCGAGGGGCCCGCCGTCACCGTCAAGAAGGCGGGCGGGACAGCCGTTCTGGAGCGGCCCCAGGTCGTCGTCCGCCAGGCGGCCGGCGCCCGGGACGTGCCGGACGGCCCCGGCGCCCACGGCGGCGACGCCCAGGGCGACCTGTACGGCCGGATCGCCATCTCCCTGACCGTCCTCGCGTTCCTCGTGGAGCTGGCCGGTGTGGTCGCCCGCGCGGCCTCCGTGCAGCGTGCCCCCTGGGGCAACATGTACGAGTTCAACATCACCTTCTCCACGGTCGCCGTCGGCGTGTACCTCGGGCTGCTCGCGCTGAAGAAGAACGTGCGCTGGCTCGGCCTGTTCCTGATCACCACGGTCCTGCTCGACCTCGGCCTCGCGGTCACCGTGCTCTACACGGCCAGCGACCAGCTCGTCCCGGCCCTGCACTCGTACTGGCTGTACATCCACGTCTCCACCGCGATCTTCTGCGGCGCGGTGTTCTACGTCGGCGCGGTCGCCACGATCCTGTACCTGTTCAAGGACTCCTACGAGAACAAGCTCCAGACCGGCGGCAAGCCGGGCGCCTTCGCGACCTCGGTCCTGGAGCGGCTGCCCGCCTCCGCCTCGCTGGACAAGTTCGCCTACCGGGTCAACGCGGCCGTCTTCCCGCTGTGGACATTCACGATCATCGCGGGCGCGATCTGGGCGGGCGACGCCTGGGGCCGCTACTGGAACTGGGACCCCAAGGAGACCTGGTCCTTCATCACCTGGATCGGCTACGCCTGCTACCTGCACGCCCGCGCCACCGCAGGGTGGAAGGGCCGCAAGGCCGCCTACCTGGCGATGCTCGCCTTCGCGTGCTGGCTGTTCAACTACTACGGCGTCAACATCTTCGTGAGCGGCAAGCACTCCTACGCGGGCGTGTGACCGGCCGGTACGGGACACTGGTGCCATGAGCGGTTCCATCGAACAGGGCACCAGTCAGACCCACGGGAACACGCACATACTCCATCTCCTGGTGCGTGTCCCGCGGTCCATGGAGGACATCTGGCCCGCGCTGGCCACCGCCGAGGGCCTGACCGGCTGGTGCACCCCGGTGGACGTCCTCGAACCCCGCCTCGACGGCACCGTCGCCCTGCGCGGCCTGGGCGCGGGCCGCATCACCGCCTGGGACGTGGACCGCGTCGCCGAGTACACCGTCGAGGGTGGCGGCCGCATCCGCTTCCACCTCGAGCGCGACGGCGAGAACGGCAGCGCGCTGCGCTTCACCCACGAGTTCCAGGGCGAGGGCGCGACGGAGACGGACTGGCGCGAGCGCTTCGAACGGCTGCTCACGGCACTGGACTGACCGCCGCACCGACCTGCCCCGCCGCATCGCGCAGCCTCGGCCCGGCAGGGCCCGTCCGCTCGCGCCCCGAGCGCTGGGGCTTGCCCGGCAGGGCCGCGGGCCCGTCCCCGTGGCCCGGCAGCTCACCCGGCAGGGACGCGCGCTCGGCTCCGCAGGTCCGTGCCTCAGCCCGACGAGCCCGCCCGCTCACCCCGGCGAACTCTCTCCTCCCCACGCCGGCGGCGCCCCGGTCAGCCCGGGAGGGTCGACATCAGGTCGCGCAGGCGCTCCACGTACAGCCGCATGTTCTTCGTCGCCACGTCCGTGTCGGGGTGGCGGCTGGCCAGCCAGAGACCGTCGTGGAGGCGGCTGACCCAGACGCAGACCTGGTCGCCGTAGGAGACCCGGAGCAGGGCGTGGGCCTTCTGGTCGGTCCAGCGGTCGGCGCCCGCGATGCCCCGGGTGTCGACGTACGACACGATCGAGTACAGGTCCGGCGAGGTGGGGCGGAAGTCGGCGCCGAGCAGGCGCAGGACGCGGGCCAGCGGCATCCGGGACAGCGCGCGGTTCGCCTGCAGCTCGGCGCGGACCGTGCGCAGCGTGGCCGTGAGGTCGGGGGTGTGGGACACCGGGACCTCGATGGGGGCACCGCCGACGTACCAGCCGACCGAGTCGGTCCAGCGGGACTTCACCCGGGTGTGGAAGGGCACCACCGTGCGGTACACCGGCTGCTCGCCCAGCTCGTGCACGATCAGCGCGGTGGCCGCGAGCAGCCCGACCAGGCTCCCGCCGTAGGGGCGGCAGTACGCCTCGAACGCGGCCGCCGTCTCCGCGTCCACCAGCGGCTCGCAGATCATCTTCTGCCTCGGCAGCGGGCCGCCCGGCTCCACGCCGAGGTCCACCGGGAACGAGGGCAGCGTGCCGTCGCAGCGCTGGATGAACTCCCGCCAGCGGGAGACGATCGCGTGGTCGCCGCCGAGCCGGTCCGCGTCCGCGCGCTCGATCTCGCAGAAGTCCACGTAACTCGCCGCCGGGGTGCGCACCACCGGGCCGCGCCCCTGGAGCCCGGCCGTGTACAGCTCCTCGATCTCGGCCGGGATGCCGTGCAGCGAGTAGGCGTCCACGTTGCTGTGGTCGAAGGCGAGGAAGACGGTGGCCGAGTCGTCGCGGACGACCGCCGCGTAGATCAGGTTCGGCCAGCGCAGCGCGTCCGCCACCGTGTCGAACCGGTCCTGGAGGTGCCCGGCCAGCGCCTCGCCGTCCGGGAAGTCGCCGACCGTCTCCCGGTGCAGGGTGACGTCGTCCGCGTCCAGCGTGAACCGGCGCAGCTCCGCGTCGTTCTCGCCCGCCCAGCGGAAGCCGCTGCGCAGCGTCTCGTGCCGTACGGTCCAGGAGCGCAGCGCCTCCTGGAGCACGTCGAGATCGACCGGGCCCGGCAGGTCGAAGGAGGCGCCCAGCCAGGTCGGCACGAACAGGCCGTCCTCCCGGACGGACCTCGCGGTCCTGATGTGCGACTCCTGGATGTAGGCCGGGGGCCGGGAGTCCTCCGGCAGGCTCGCCGCCGCCGCGACGGTCGCCGGACTCAGCGTCCACTCGACGAGCCGTCCCGGCCGGACCTCGCAGCGCTGGATGTCAGTGATTCGCACGCGTCTCCGATCGCAGAGGGGGCCCACTGGACGGGCCCCCGCTCAAGGGAATGCCGTCCCGAGCGGTGGAGACATGCCCGCGCCGGTCATTTCAGCGGAACGGATGGCGAGCCGAACGCGGAAGTGATTAACCGACCGTGACCTTCACCGGGGCCGGAGCGGGGGCGGCACCCGGCGCGTCCTCACACCCCGATGTCCTCGAACCACAGCTCCGGCCGCTCCTCGACGAACCCCCGCATCAGCGCCACGCACTCCGGATCGTCCAGCAGCACGATCTCCACCCCGTGCGAGGCGAGCCACTCGTGCCCGCCGGAGAACGTCTCCGCCTCCCCGATCACCACCCGCGAGATCCCGAACTGCCGCACCAGACCGGAGCAGTACCAGCACGGCGAGAGCGTGGTGACCATGGTCGTCCCCCGGTACGACCGCTGCCGCCCCGCCGCCCGGAACGCGTCCGTCTCGCCGTGCACCGAGGGGTCGTCGTGCTGCACCCGCCGGTTCCGCCCGCGCCCGAGCAGCTCGCCGTCCGGGCCGTACAGCGCGGCCCCGACCGGCACCCCGCCCTCGGCACGCCCGGTATGGGCCTCTTCCAGGGCGGTGGCGAGCCAGGCCCGCGCCAACTCCGTGTCCATGCGGGCACTGTGCCCGGCCGGGGGCGACGGGGAAACGTGCCGTCAGCGGGGCCGGTACGCGGTAGCCGGCACGGACACGGTGACCCGGCGGGGGAGCACCGCCTCCGGGCCGGTGTGACGGGCGGTCGGGGTCATGCCCAGCAGGTCGCGCGCGCCCTCAGTCCCGGTCGGGGTCGTCCTTCTCCAGGGACTTCAGGAACTCCGGGTTGTCGTCCGGGGCGACCCAGGTGGTCGCGGGGGCGGGCCGGTGTCGCACCTTGCCCGCGAGCAGCCAGGCCACGGGGCCGACCAGGATCTCGCCGAAGAGGAGGATGACGACGACCCAGGCGAGCTTGGGGAGATGGCGGACCTCGTCCTCGGGGGTGTTCAGACAGTCCACGAAGGCGTAGATCCACAGGGCCAGGACCAGCAGGAACGGCAGATACCTGAGCATGGGCGCGCGTTCTCCCGACGGTGTGTACGGCCCCGGTGACCGAGCCAGCGTATCCGGTGGCCGATACTGGGACACATGGCTTATGACGATCTTCGCTCCCTGCTGCGGGCGCTGGAGCGCGAGGGCGACCTCAAGCGCATCAAGGCCGAGGTCGACCCGTACCTGGAGGTCGGTGAGATCGTCGACCGGGTGCAGAAGGCCGGCGGACCGGCACTGCTCTTCGAGAACGTCAAGGGCTCCGCGATGCCCCTGGCGATGAACGTCTTCGGCACCGACCGCCGCCTGCTCAAGGCGCTCGGTCTGAAGTCGTACGCGGAGATCTCCGACAAGATCGGCGGACTGCTGCGGCCCGAGCTGCCGCACGGTTTCGTCGGTGTCCGCGAGGCGTTCGGCAAGCTCGGCGCGATGGCGCACGTCCCGCCGAAGAAGGTCAAGGGCGACAACGCGCCCGTCCAGGAGGTCGTCCTCACCGGCGACGACGTGGACCTCGACGCGCTGCCCGCCCTGTTCACCTGGCCCAAGGACGGCGGCTCCTTCTTCAACCTCGGGCTCACCCACACCAAGGACCCCGAGTCCGGCGTGCGCAACCTCGGCCTGTACCGGCTCCAGCGGCACGACAGGCGCACCATCGGCATGCACTGGCAGATCCACAAGGACAGCCGCAACCACTACCAGGTCGCCGCCCGCCGGGGTGAGCGGCTCCCGGTCGCCATCGCCTTCGGCTGCCCGCCCGCCGTCACCTACGCCTCCACCGCCCCGCTCCCCGGCGACATCGACGAGTACATGTTCGCCGGGTTCATCGCGGGGAAGCGGATCGAGATGGTCGACTGCAAGACCGTGCCGCTCCAGGTCCCGGCCAACGCCGAGGTCGTCCTCGAAGGCTGGCTGGAGCCCGGCGAGATGCTGCCCGAGGGACCCTTCGGCGACCACACCGGGTTCTACACCCCGCAGGAACCGTTCCCCGCGCTGAGGATCGACTGCGTGACGATGCGGAAGCGGCCGCTGCTCCAGTCCATCGTGGTCGGCCGCCCGCCGACGGAGGACGGTCCGCTGGGCCGCGCCACCGAGCGCTTCTTCCTGCCGCTGCTGAAGATCATCGTCCCGGACATCGTGGACTACCACCTCCCCGAGGCCGGCGGCTTCCACAACTGCGCGATCGTCTCGATCGACAAGAAGTACCCGAAGCACGCGCAGAAGGTGATGTCCGCGATCTGGGGGGCTCACATGATGTCCCTGACCAAGCTGATCGTGGTCGTCGACTCCGACTGCGACGTGCACGATCTGCACGAGGTCGCGTGGCGGGCGCTCGGCAACACCGACTACGCGCGGGACCTGGTGGTCGCCGAAGGTCCCGTCGACCACCTCGACCACGCCTCCTACCAGCAGTTCTGGGGCGGCAAGGCGGGCATCGACGCGACGAAGAAGCTGCCCGAGGAGGGCTACACGAGGGACGGGGGCTGGCCGGACATGGTCCTGTCCGACCCGGCCACGGCGGCGCTGGTGGACCGGCGCTGGAAGGAGTACGGGCTGTGAGCACCTCGTCCGCCGCCGCGATCCCCCAGCCGGGGCGCACCAAAGCCTTCCTGCGCCTGGTGATGATCGAGCACTCGGTCTTCGCGCTGCCCTTCGCCTACATCGCCTCGCTCACCGCGATGTACCAGTGGGACAGGAACGTCCACTGGGCCCGGCTGCTCCTGGTCACCATCTGCATGGTCGGCCTGCGCACCTTCGCGATGGCCGTCAACCGGATCATCGACCGCGAGATCGACGCCCGTAACCCGCGCACCGCCCACCGCGAGCTGGTCACCGGCGCGATGTCGGTACGGCACGCCTGGACCGGCGCGCTGGTGGCGCTGATCGTCTTCCTCGGCTCGGCCGCCCTGCTGAACCCGCTGTGCCTGGCGCTCGCGCCGGTCGCGGTGATCCCGATGGTGGTCTATCCCTACGGCAAGCGCTTCACCAACTTCCCGCAGGCCATCCTGGGTCTCGCCCAGGCGATGGGTCCGGTCGGCGGCTGGCTGGCGATCTCCGGCACCTGGTCCTGGGAGGCGGTGATCCTCGGGCTCGCGGTCGGCATCTGGATCGGCGGATTCGACCTGATCTACGCCTGCCAGGACGTCGAGACCGACCGGGAGATCGGCGTGAAGTCGGTCCCGGCCCGCTTCGGCATCCCGGCGGCGATCTGGGGCGCGCGCGTCTGCCACGCCCTGACGATGGCCCTCTTCGTCTGGTACGCCCTCGCCACCCACGCGGGCGCGTTCTTCTGGCTGGGCCTGGTGATCGTGGGGTCGGCGTTCGTGTACGAGCACCGGATCGTGCGGCCGCACGACCTGTCCCGCCTGAACAGGGCGTTCTTCAGCGTGAACGGCTTCATCGGGATCGCCCTTTTCGTGTGCGCGCTGCTGGACCTGCTGGTGCGGGGTCTGACGGTCTGACTCGATCGAGTGATCGAGCGGTGAGGGCATGAACCCAGGTCGGCAGCCGGACTGGTTTCGTGGCAGTCCCCGCCCCAGCGGGGGTGGTCCACCGTTTGTCGACAAGAAGGCGCTGTTCAGCCGGTTGTCCCCGCCGACGCGGGGTTCGGTCCGGCACCCCAGCAACACCTGCCGGGGTGCCGGACCTTCGCTCTCGCGTGGGTACGAAGCCCCAAGGCCCCCACCCGGCCTGAGCACAGCCCGTCACGCCGGTACTCTCAAGGTGTGAACGCAGGAGAATCGCAGCGCGTGCCTTGGATCGTGGGGGTTTCCGGAGCTTCCGGGACGCCGTACGCGGCTGCCGTGCTGCGGGCGCTGCTGGACGCCGGTGAGGCGGTGGACCTGGTGGTCAGCCGGGCCTCGCGGCTGACGCTGCTGGACGAGACGGGCATCTCGTTCCGCGACGCGCACTGGCAGGAGGACCTGCGGGAGTGGCTGGGGCGCGGCGCGGACGGCAAGCCCGGCACCTTCGCGGCGGACGTGAGCGGCGTGCGGTACTGGAGCGCGGGGGACCTGGCTGCGGGGCCGTCCTCGGGGTCGTACCCCGTCAAGGGGATGCTGATCGTCCCCGCGTCCACCGCGTGCGTCGCCGGAGTCGCCCTCGGGCTGTCCAAGGACCTGCTCCAGCGCGCGGCGAGCGTCACGCTCAAGGAGCGCCGCCCGCTGGTCGTGGCCGTACGGGAGACCCCGCTGAACGGCCAGACCCTGCGCCACCTCGTCGCCCTGGACGACGCGGGCGCGAGCGTCGTCCCCGCCTCGCCCGCCTTCTACGCGGGCGCCACCCACATCCAGGACCTGGTGGACTTCGTGGCCGGGCGGGTGCTGGACGCGGCGGGCGTCGGGCACGGGCTGTACCGGCGCTGGAAGGGCGAACTGGGCGGCGGGGCGCAGAGCACGTAGCGGTCCTTCTCCATCGGCAGTACTTCTCACTCCACTTGGCAATTTCAGACCGGAAGGCTTCGATCGCATGGACGCGGTGGACAGGCAGCTCATCCAGGCCCTGAGGGAGAACGGCCGGGCCTCGTACGCGGAGCTGGGCCGCCTGGTCGGTCTGTCGGGGCCGAGCGTCACGGACCGGATCAACCGGCTGGAGGCGGCCGGGGTCATCACCGGTTACCGCGCGACCGTGGACGCGGCCTCTCTCGGTCTCGGTGTGACGGCGCTGATCGGCATCTCGCTGTCGGACGCCGCCGACCACGAGGACGTGGCGCGCCGGCTCAAGGACCTGCCGGAGATCGAGGACTGCTGGTTCATCGCCGGTGACGACTCCTTCATGCTGAAGGTCCGTTCCTCGGACGTGGACGGTCTGGAGAAGACGATCCGCAGACTCAGCGGCACCAAGGGCGTCTCGCGCACCCGCACCACGATCGTCCTCTCCACCAAGTGGGAGAACCGCGTGGGCGAGCTGCCCGAAGAGGTGTAGCGGTCCGGGGGCAGGTGTTCGGGGGAGTACGGTTGGCCAGGTTGTCGGCGAAAGGTGTTGGTATGGACGTCGGGCTCAAGCGCGAGCTGGAGGAGAAGGTCCGCTCCGGTGAGCGGCTGACCCGTGAGGACGGCATCGCACTCTACGAGTCGGACGACCTGGCCTGGCTCGGCGGCCTCGCGCACGAGGTGCGCACGCGCAAGAACGGCGACGTGGTCCACTTCAACGTCAACCGTCACCTCAACATGACCAACGTGTGCACGGCGTCCTGCGCCTACTGCTCGTTCCAGCGCAAGCCGGGCGAGAAGGACGCGTACACGATGCGCATCGAGGAGGCCGTGAAGCTGGCCAAGGCGATGGAGTCGGAGAACCTGACGGAGCTGCACATCGTCAACGGCCTCCACCCGAACCTCCCGTGGCGCTACTACCCGCGCTCCCTGCGGGAGTTGAAGGCCGCGCTGCCGCAGGTCTCGCTGAAGGCGTTCACGGCGACGGAGATCCACCACTTCGAGACCATCTCGGGGCTGAGCGCGAGCGAGATCCTCGACGAACTCATCGACGCGGGCCTGGAGTCGCTGACCGGCGGCGGCGCCGAGATCTTCGACTGGGAGGTCCGCCAGCACATCGTGGACCACCGCACGCACTGGGAAGACTGGTCGCGTATTCACCGCCTGGCGCACGAGAAGGGTCTGAAGACCCCGGCCACGATGCTGTACGGCCACATCGAGGAGCCGCGCCACCGCGTGGACCACGTGCTGCGGCTGCGGGAACTCCAGGACGAGACGAACGGCTTCCAGGTCTTCATCCCGCTGCGCTACCAGCACGACTTCGTGGACATGAAGGACGGCAAGGTCCGCAACCGCCTCCAGGCGCGCACCCAGATGGCGACGGGCGCCGAGGCGCTGAAGACCTTCGCGGTCTCCCGGCTGCTGTTCGACAACGTGCCGCACGTGAAGGTGTTCTGGGTGATGCACGGTGTGCAGACCGCCCAGCTCGCCCTCCAGCACGGCGCGGACGACATGGACGGCTCGGTCGTCGAGTACAAGATCACGCACGACGCGGACAACTACGGCACGCCGAACAAGCTGACCCGCGACGACCTGCTCGACCTGATCCGCGACGCGGGCTTCCGCCCGGTCGAGCGCAACACGCGCTACGAGATCATCCGCGAGTACGACGGGCCGGACCCGCTGCGCCGGGAGACGCCGCAGGCGATGCGCGTCTGAGGCGGAGGCGGGCGGCGGCGGGACTCCCGTACCGCCCACTGGAACGCTGTCGCCACGGGGCCGGGGTAATGACTACCTTGGCCCCGTGGCTCTTACCTTCACCCTGGACCCCGCCGTCACTCCCGAGCTGCGCGACGGTCTGCTCGACCTGTGGGCGGAGGTCACCAACGCGGGCGGCGCCGTCGGCTTCGTGGCGCCCGTGACCCCGGAGGAGGTACGCCCGGAGCTGGTCCGCACCCTGGCACGGCTGGCCGAGGGGCACAGCAGGCTGCTGGTCGGGCACGACGAGGAGGGGCGGGTCGCGGCGACCGCGTTCCTCACCTTCAACACCCACCGGCTGATGACGCACTGGCTGTGGCTGTACACGGTGATGGTCCACCCCGAGCACCAGGGCCGGGGTCACGGCCGCGAGCTGCTCGCGGCCGCCGCCGACGCGGCCCGCGGCTTCGACGGCATAGAGGCGATCCGGCTCGGCTGCCGGGGCGGCCTGGGCCTGGAGCGCTTCTACGCCTCCTGCGGCTACCAGGAGGTCGGCCGGGTGCCCGGCGCCATCCGCGTCGCCCCCGGCGACCACCGCGACGACATCACCATGCTGCTGCCCCTGCGCTGAGCCCCGCCGCCAAGATCGACCAGTTGGCGTGCTTCACTGGGCGATGCCCCTTTGGGGGCTTCGAACCGTACGAACGGAAGTGGATGGACATGCTCCGCTACACGCTGATGCGTCTCGGCGTCTTCGCCGGCTGCCTCGTGGTCGCCTGGGGAGCCGTCTACTCGGGTCTCTTCCCGCGCGGCTTCGGTGACTCCAACTTCTTCTGGGTCGTGCTCCTCGCGCTGGTCCTCTCCGCGCCGATCAGCTGGATCGTGCTGCGCAAGGAACGCGAGCGCGCCTCCGTCCAGATCGTCGGCCGCGTCGACCGCATGAAGGCCAACCTGGACGCCAACCGCAACCAGGAGGACGCGGTGGACGAGAGCGCGCGCACCCAGGGCCAGCCGGGCTGACCGCACCTTCACCGTCGCCTTCCCGTACCTGGCGCGAAGGCTACCGGCGGCGCATCGCCGCACGTCAGGCCCCGATACCCTGATACGCGATCCGTGCCCCGCCCCGGGCGCGACCCGCCTTCGAAGGGAAGTCGCCCGTGGAGTTCCGGCTGCTCGGGACGGTCTCCGTCGACACCTTCACCGGGCCCCTGCCGCTCGGTCCCGCCAAGCGCCGCAGCCTGCTGGCCGCGCTGCTGCTGGCGGCCAACACCCCCGTCTCGGTGGCCCGGCTGACCGAGTCGCTGTGGGACGAGGCGCCCCCCTCGCAGGCCCGGAGCGTCATCCAGGGGCATGTGTCCCGGCTGCGCGCCCTGCTCACCGGGGCGGACGCGGCGGCGTACGGGGTCGAGCTGGTCACGCTCACCGACGCCTACCTCCTGAGGGTGCCCGAATCCCTGCTGGACGCGCAGCGGTTCGAGGAGCTGCTGATGATGGCCCGGCAGCAGCGCGAGGCGGCCGACGCGGCCATGATGCTCACCGAGGCGCTGTCGCTGTGGCAGGGTCCCGCGCTCGGCGGCGCCTTCACCGGACCGCCGCTCCAGGCCGCCGCGCACACCCTGGAGGAGTCACGGCTCGCCACCGTCGAGGAACTGGCGCGCACCTACACCGTGCTCGGGGAGCACCACCGCGCCGCCGCCGTACTGCGCCCGGAGGCGGTCGCGCATCCGATGCGGGAGTCGCTGGCCGCCGCGCTGATCAAGGCGCTGTACGGCGCGGGGCGCCAGGCGGAGGCGCTGGACTGGTTCCACCGCACCAGGCGGCTGCTCGCCGACGAGCTGGGCATCGACCCCGGACGGGAACTGGCCGACGCCTACGCGCTGATCCTGCGGGGCGGCGAGGTCGCGGACGATCCGGTCGCGCCCGCGCCCGCCCCGGCGCCGGAAGCCCCGGTGGCGGCGGTCGCCGTCGCCGCCGATCCTCTGGTCCGGCTGCCCGCGCCCGCCGTGTCCGTCGTGCCGCCCGCCGAGCTGCTGCCCCGCGCGCCCCGGGGCTTCCAGGGGCGTACGGAGGAGCTGGCCGCGCTCAGCCGCGCGGCGGCGGGCGAGGCGCCCGTGTGCCTGATCACCGGTCCCGCCGGGGTGGGCAAGACGGCGCTGGCCCTCCAGTGGGCGCACCACAAGGCGGCCGTCTTCCCGGACGGGCGGCTCTACGCCGACCTGCGCGGCTTCAGCGAGACCGGCGAGCCCACGCTGACCGACGTGCTGCGCGAGTTCCTGCCCGCGCTCGGGGTGCCGCCGCGCCGGGTGCCGGAGTCGGCGTCGGCCGCCGCCGCGCTGTTCCGCACGCTGACCGAGCGGCGCAGGCTGCTGGTCATCCTGGACAACGCCCGTGACTCCGCGACCGTACGGGCCCTGCTGCCCGGCGGACCCGACTGCGTCACGCTCGTCACCAGCCGCCACCGTCTCGAAGGGCTCATCGCGTCCGACGCGGCCCGGCCCGTGCCGCTGGACGTGCTCGAACCGCAGGACGGCATGGCCCTGCTCGCCGGAGTGCTCGGCGAGGAGCGCGTGCTCGCGGAACCGGTGGCGGCCCAGCGGCTCGCCGAACTCTGCGGTGGGCTCCCGCTGGCCCTGCGGGTGGTCGCCGCGCGCCTCGCCGGACGCCCCGGCCGGCCGCTGGCCGCGCTGGCGGCGGAACTGGCCGACGAGCGGGGCCGGCTGGCCCGCCTCGCCGTGGACGACACCGGGGTGGCGGCCGCCCTGCGGCTGACCGTGCAGCACCTCCCGCCGGACGCCGTACGGTTGCTGGCCCGGCTCGGCCATCACCCGGGCGGCCATGTCGACGCGTACGCGTGCGGGGCGCTCCTGGACACCGGTTCCGCCGCCGCGCAGGCGACGCTGGAGCGGCTCGGCGCGGCCCACCTCGTCGCGGAGACGGCGCCGGGACGCTGGACGCTGCACGACCTGGTCCGGCTGTACGCCCGGGACATGGAGCCGGAGGCGGGGCCCGAGGCGCTCGTCCGTGCCCTGGACCACCTGACCGCGACCGCGCTCGCCGCGACCGACACCGCCGAACCGGGCGGCGGCGCCTGCTTCGGACTGCCGGACGACTTCCATCAGCCCCGCGCGGTACGGGAGTTCGCGGACCGGGCCGAGGCGCTCGGCTGGTTCACGGCCGAACGCGACGACCTGGCCCGCGCGGTGGCCGCCGCGCGCTTTGCCGGGTACCACGACCGGGCCTGGCGGCTCGTCCTGCTCCACTGGCCGCAGGTGGTGCTGCGGGTGCGCGACGGCTGGGTGCCGCTGCTGGAGTCGGCCCTGGACTCCGCACGGGTGCGGCAGGACGCGTACGCCGAGGCGCGGGTGCTCAGCCTGCTCGGCTGGGTGCTGACGGAGGAGGGCCGCACCGGCGAGGCCGTGGCCCTGCTGGAGACCGCGCCCGCGCTGGCACGCAGGGCCGGGGACGGGCCGGGCGAGGTGACCGCCACCATCAACCTGGCCGTGGCCCGCGCCGAGCACGGCGACCTCGACATCGCGCTGGAGGACTGCGAGCGGGCCGCAGGACTGGCCCGCGCGGCGGGCGACCGGCACACCGAGATGCTCGCGCTCCAGCACCTGGCCCGCACCCTCCTGACGGCGGGCCACGCGGACCGGTCCCTGGACACCGTCCGCACCGCCCTCGCCCTCGGTCCCGAACACGAGGAGACCGCCCGCCGCGCCCTCCTCCTCACCACCGCGGGCGAGGCCCACCTCTCCCTCGCCGCCCACGAGGAGGGCGTCCACCTCCTGGAGCGCGCGGCGGACGAGGCGGAGCGCGAGGGCTACGACGAGGGCGCGGCCCGGGCGCTGGAGTGCCTGCTGCGGGTGGCGGAGAAACCGGAGTACCGCACCCGGTACGAACGCGCGGTACGGCGCCTGGCGCGGGAGGCGTGAGCCACCTCCCCGAGGGCTGACGTCGCAGGTCGGAGTGCGTCAGCCGGACGTCAGCGGGACGGCGACGGAACGTCAGTGCGACCGCACAGACTCCTCGGTGTCAGCAGCTCTGCCGGCGCCGCGCCCCTGACCGGGCGGGCCGCCCTTCTTTCCCTGGGGGGAATCTCCATGCGCACCCACCGCAGCCGTCTCGCCGTCCTCACCACCGTGACCACCGCCGCACTCGCCCTGACGCTCACCGCGTGCGGCGGCGACGACACCGGCGCCGGCTCCGGTGCCAAGGCTTCGGGCGCGGCGAGCGCGTCCTCGCCCTCCGCCTCCGCCTCCGCCGTCGAGCAGAGCGGTGACAAGGGCCAGGGCGGCGTGGACCAGAGCGGTGACAAGGACCAGGGCGGGGCCGACCAGACCGGCGACGCCGACCAGGGCAAGCAGGTCGTCGGCGGTACCGGCTCGGCGACCGCGCCCGCCTGCACCACCAAGGGGCTGCGGATCAGCGCGGAGACGCAGGACGGTCCGCCGTACACCCACCTGGTGCTCACCGCGAAGAACACCTCGGGCCGTACCTGCCGCATGACCGGCTTCCCCGAGATCCGCTTCCTGGACAACGCCCGGGGCACGGTTCCCTCCGTAGCCAAGAGCAAGCCGCTCACCCCGGTCGTCCTGGAGCCCGGCGTCTCCGCGTACGCGGCCGTGCGGATCTCCGACGGGGGACGCAAGGAGAGCACCGAGACGGCGAAGGACTTCTCCGTCACCCTGCCGAGCGGCGCCGGCATGGCGATCGTGCAGGCCCCGGGTGCCGAGGGCATCGCCGTCGACCCGGCGCGGTGGGCCACGGGCTACTGGACGCAGGAACTGCGCAACGGCGCCGACGACTTCTGAGCCGGGGAGCACTCGCCCGGACCGCCTGCCCCGAGGTGCCGCTCCCGCGCCTCGGGTGCGAAAGCAGAACACTCCTCACGAAATCCCCGAGACTGCACAGGCCCGGCGCCGGACCACCGCGCGATCCGCACACGCCCCCCACAGCCGCCTCGTACGATCGCCAGCCGGACCGGCGGTGCCGAGAGCACGCACCTGACGCCGCCCCGCCCGCCCTTGGGACGGACGACGGGAAGGTGACGACAGGCCCCGGGACCGCCCGCCGGTGAACGCCTCGGTGTGCGAGGCGCGTATGTCATGCAGCAAGCAGTCTTCGCTGCACGCCCGAGGAGCCGCCCGTGACCGCCCCGTACCCGAACGCCCCCGTCGTCTCCGTCCCCCCGGTCTCGGCCCTCGACTACGACGGCCGTCCCGTCCTGGTGGAGCCCGAGATCCGGCGGCTGGACGGAGCGGTACGGGAGGTCGCCGTACCGCCGTTCGCGCCCAGGGTGACGCACGGCTCGCTCGCGGACCTGCCGTTCGAGAACGCCGAGGCGGAGCCCGGGGCGATCGTGCTCAGCCGCCGGGGCGCGGACGGAGCGTGGGAGGACGTGACGGCCGAGCGGTTCGCCGCCGAGGTCCTCGCGGTCGCCAAGGGGCTGATCTCGGAGGGCCTGATGCCGGGTGACCGGATCGCGGTGATGGCCCGCACCCGCTACGAGTGGACCTTGCTGGACTTCGCCGCCTGGGCGGCGGGGCTCGTCACCGTGCCCGTCTACCCCACCTCGTCGGTCTACCAGACCAGTTGGATGCTCGGGGACTGCGGCGCCGTCGCCCTGATCACCGAGACCCGCGAGCAGGCCGCCGCGATGGCCCCCGAGCTGGACCGGCTGCCGGGGCTGCGGCACGTGTGGGTGATCGACGACGGGCACGTGGACCTGCTGGCGGAGGTCGGCGACCGGGCGGCGGACAGCGAAGTCGCCGTATGCCGGGGCATGTTGGGACCCGACACCCTCGCCACCCTGATCTACACCTCCGGCACCACCGGGCGCCCCAAGGGCTGCGCTCTCTCGCACGGCAACTTCTTCGCCGAGGTCGACAACGCCATCGAACTCCTCCACCCGGTCTTCAAGGCGACGACCGGGGAGGAGGCGTCGGTGCTGCTGTTCCTGCCGATGTCCCACGTCTTCGGCCGCATGGTGGCCATCGCCTGCGTCCGCGCCCGCGTACGCCTCGGCCACGCGCCCAGCCTCAAGCCCGAGCATCTGCTCCCGGACCTGGCCGCGTTCCGCCCGACCTGCCTGCTGACCATCCCGTACATGCTGGAGAAGGTCTACAACACCGCCCGCGCCAAGGCCGAGTCGACGGGCAAGGCCGCCGGCTTCGACCGCGCCGCCGCCACCGCCGTCCGCTACGGCGAGGCACTGGAGGCCCGCCGCAGCGGCACCGGGAGCGGCCCCGGCGCCTCCCTGAAGGCCAGCCGCTCGCTGTACGACCCGCTCGCCTACCGCAAGCTGCGCGCCGCCATGGGCGGCAAGGTCCGCTACGCCATCTGCGGCGGCTCTCCGCTCGGCCGCCGCCTGGCCGCGTTCTACGCCGGGGCCGGAATCGAGATCTTCGAGGGGTACGGCCTCACCGAGACCACCGGCGCCACCACGGTCACCCCGCCGCTCAAGCCCCGCATCGGCACGGTCGGCTGGCCGCTGCCCGGCACCCGGATCAGGATCGCGGCCGACGGCGAGATCCTCATCGCCGGGGACCACGTGCTGCGCGGCTACTGGGACGTGAGCGCGGGCGGCGTCGTCCCCGCCACCCGAGACGGCTGGCTGCCGACCGGCGACCTGGGCGAGCTGGACGACGACGGTTACCTCACCATCACCGGCCGCAAGAAGGAGCTGCTGATCACGGCGGGCGGCAAGTCGGTCGCCCCGGCCCCGCTGGAGAACTGGCTGCGCCAGCACCCGCTGATCTCCCACTGTCTCCTCGTCGGCGACGGCCGCCCCTACATCGGCGCCCTGCTCACCCTGGACCCCGACGGCCTCGACCACTGGCGCCGGATGAACGGCAAGCACCCGGTCCCCGGCGAACTCCTGCTGAGCGACCCCGAGCTGACGGCGATCCTCCAGGACGCCATCGACCAGGCCAACCAGCTCGTCTCCCGCCCCGAGTCCATCCGCCGCTTCACCGTCCTCCCCGGCGACTTCACCGAGCACGAGGGCCACCTCACCCCCTCGATGAAACTCCGCCGCGCCCGCATCCTCCGCGACTTCGCGGACGAGGTGGAGGGGCTCTACTCGGGCGCGGGGCAGGTCACCGGGCCGTAGCGAAGAGGAACGCCTGGGCCACCGGCTCCCCGAGGTTCTCGTCGGGCTCACGGACCGTGCGGGAGGCGAGGGCGAATCCGGAGTCCTTGAGCAGGGCCGCCATGTGCTCGGGGTCGCGGCGCAGGAAGTCGAGGGCGACCGGGTGGCCCCAGGGCTGGTCGTGGCGGCGCGGGTGGTCGCCCGCCTGGAAGGCGAGGAGGAGGTGTCCGCCCGGGGTCAGCACCCGCCGGTACTCGCGGAAGAGGGCGGGCAGCCGGTCCCCGGGGGTGTGGATGCTGGAGTACCAGGAGACGACCCCCGCCAGGGCGCCGTCCGGCAGCGGAAGTTCCAGCATCGAGCCCTGTTCGAAGCGCAGCCCCGGCTGCTCGCGGCGGGCGATCTCCACCATGGCGGGGGAGAGGTCGAGCCCGTACACGTCGAGCCCGAGGGAGGCGAGGAGGGCGGTCACCTCTCCGGGGCCACAGCCGAGGTCCGCCACCGGCCGGCCGGGCCCCACCAGTTCGGCGTACGCGTGCAGCAGCGCCCGGTCGAGCGGCCGGCCGGCGTAGGAGTCCCGGAACGTCGCGGCGTAGTCCTCGGCGATCGCGTCGTAGAACGTGCGCGTGGCGGTGAGGAAGCCTGGGGCGGTGGGGGAGTCGGTCATGCGGACGGACCCTACGGGGCGAACGCGCCGCGCCGCGGGGGCGGCGGAGAAGTTTCGGCCACGGCCGCGGCGCGCCCGGAATCCCGGCCGATTCCCCCGGTCGCACGCGTCCGTCGGAGTGAGGGCGCCCGAGGGAGCGCGGGGCGGATTCCGCGCGCGGAATCCGTACGCCGGGCGCGTGAGGGGAATGCGGCGGGCGGGAATTCACGGGGAATTCATCCGGGCGCCCCGGGAAAGGCAGGAGCCCCGTTGCCGGGAAGGCACGGGGCTCCTTGGGTACTGCACTCAGGTTCTGCGATCAGGCAGTGATCACGCGGGGGTGACGTTCTCCGCCTGCGGACCCTTCGGGCCCTGCGTCACGTCGAAGGTCACCTGCTGGTTCTCCTCGAGCGAACGGAAACCGTTGGCGTTGATCGCGGAGTAGTGAACGAAGACGTCGGGGCCGCCGCCCTCCTGGGCGATGAAGCCAAAGCCCTTTTCGGCGTTGAACCACTTCACGGTTCCGGTAGCCATAAGCCCTCCTTGGGCTCAAAAGGGTTGCCCTGCTCCAGAACCTGCAAGTGCGAAACGATGCTGCACGACTGCATTCGTCTGAAAACGACGAGAGCCCGCGGTCACATGCTCCGCAGGCTCTGTACTGCAAGGGAAACCAAACTGCAACTTGCGGCGAGCCTAGCACGCAGGCCGCCGAATGCAATAGAGGTCAAGATCACGTCACCCGAATGTTTGAACCTTCGGACGGACGCGCTGACGCCGGGCCGGTCCCTGACCCCCGTCGGGCGGGGTCTAGTCTCGCGATGTGGACAATTCTCGCACCCGGCCGCGCGTCGGCCACATCCAGTTCCTGAACTGCCTGCCCCTCTACTGGGGGCTCGCGAGAACCGGCACCCTCCTCGACTTCGAGCTGACCAAGGACACGCCGGAGAAGCTCAGCGAGCAGCTTGTGCGCGGCGATCTGGACATCGGTCCGATCACCCTCGTCGAGTTCCTGCGCAACGCGGGCGACCTGGTCGCCTTCCCGGACATCGCCGTGGGCTGCGACGGCCCCGTGATGTCCTGCGTGATCGTCTCGCAGCTCCCCCTCGACCGGCTGGACGGCGCCCGTGTCGCCCTCGGCTCGACCTCGCGCACCTCGGTGCGCCTGGCCCAGTTGCTGCTGGCCGAGCGCTTCGGCGTGACCCCGGACTACTACACGTGCCCGCCCGACCTGAGCCTGATGATGCAGGAGGCGGACGCCGCCGTCCTCATCGGCGACGCGGCCCTGCGCGCCAACCTGCTCGACGGTCCCCGCTACGGCCTCGAGGTGCACGACCTCGGCGCGCTGTGGAAGGAGTGGACCGGCCTGCCGTTCGTCTTCGCGGTGTGGGCGGCCCGGCGCGAGTACGCCGAGCGCGAGCCGGAGATCACGCGCAAGGTGCACGAGGCGTTCCTCGCCTCCCGCAACCTCTCCCTGGAGGAGGTCGGCAAGGTGGCCGAGCAGGCCGCCCGCTGGGAGGCGTTCGACGAGGCGACCCTGGAGCAGTACTTCACCACCCTCGACTTCAGCTTCGGCGCCCCGCAGCTCGCGGCGGTCACCGAGTTCGCGAGCCGCGTCGGCCCCACGACCGGGTTCGCGGCCGACGTGAAGGTGGATCTCCTGAGGCCGTAATCACTACGCTGCGGACGGTAGGCGTAGCGGGCCCGCGCGGGAACCCGGGGGCGCCATCGGGGGAGGGGTGGACGCCATGCAGCCGCTCGAAGCGGACGAACCGGCCGCCGTCGGGCCCTACCGGCTGCTCGGCCGGCTCGGCTCCGGCGGCATGGGCCGCGTCTACCTCGGCCGCAGCCCGGGCGGCCGCACGGTCGCCGTCAAGATCGTCCACCCGCACTTCGCGCTGGACGAGGAGTTCCGGGCCAGGTTCCGGCGCGAGGTCGCGGCCGCGCGCCGGGTCGGCGGCGCCTGGACGGCCCCCGTCCTGGACGCCGACCCCGACGCCCCGGTCCCCTGGGTGGCCACGGCCTACGCGGCGGGCCCGTCCCTGGCCGCCGCAGTCGCCGAGCGCGGCCCGTTGCCGGAGCCGACGGTACGGGCGCTGGGCGCGGGCCTCGCCGAGGCGCTGGCCGCCGTCCACGCCCTCGGCCTGGTCCACCGCGACGTCAAGCCGTCCAACATCCTGCTGACCCTCGACGGCCCCCTCCTCATCGACTTCGGCATCGCCCGGGCCACCGACGGCACCGCCTCCCTCACCTCCACCGGCGTCTCCGTCGGCTCGCCCGGCTACATGTCCCCCGAGCAGATCCTCGGCCGCCCGGTGACCGGAGCGGCCGACGTCTTCCCCCTCGGCGCCGTCCTCGCCTACGCGGCGACGGGCACGGCCCCCTTCTCCGGCGACTCCTCGGCGGTGCTGCTCTACAAGGTCGTCCACGAGGAGCCCGAACTCCACCGTCTCACCGGAGACTTGCGCGACCTCGCGGCCGCCTGCCTCGCCAAGGACCCGGCGTCCCGCCCCAACCCCGCCGAGGTCGCCCACCGCCTGGCGCCCGAGGGCGCGGCCACGCTGATGACCTCCGGCTGGCTCCCGACCGCCCTCCTGGAACAGGTGAGCCGCAGCGCGGTGAGCCTGCTGAACCTGGAGGCGACGCCCGAACCGCCGTCCGGCCCGGTCCCGTTCGCGAGCCCGGCCGAACGCCCGCTTGAAGAGGAGCCCGCCGCGGGCGAGTTCGGCCCGGCACCGGTGATGTCCGCGCCCGACACGGACAGGGCGCCGCTCGACGGCGCCCCGCCCCCGCCCGAGCCGGTCCCGGACACCCCCGGACGGCTCACCCTCGGCGTCGTGGCGGCCTCCGAGCCCGGCGAGTCCGGCCGGGGGCGCCGGGTGAGCTGCACGGTCGCGGTGGCCGTGGCGACGGCCCTGGTCGGCGTCTCCGTGGGCCTGGGCGCCCTGCTCGGTCCCTGGAGCGGGAGCCATGACACGGCGGGCGGCAAACCGGCCTCCTCCGGCGACGCGGCGGAACCCCCGGACCCCGGCGGCACCCCGAGCGCCTCCGCCACGGCCGTGCCGGACCGCTACCTGGGCACCTGGGAGGGCGAGGCCACCGGCCTGGGCGGCACACTGCCCATGGGGACCTTCCGGCTCACCGTCCACCAGGCTGCCGTGGGCCAGGAGCTGGGGCGGATGCGGCAGACGGACGAGCTGGGCGGGGTCTGCGCGGACGTGCTCACACTGAAGCAGGTGACCCGGACCAAGATCCTCGCCACCTCGAAGGGCGCCGACGACAACCACGCCGGCTGCAACCCCACTCCGCACCCGGTGGAGTTGACCCCGGCCGGCGACAAGCTGACGTACGCCTCGGACAGTTCGGCCGAGGGCAACCCCGTGGCCCACTTGTCGAAGGCGGACCGATGACGGAGGACCTGCTCCCGGTGGCCGTGGCGGCACTCTGGGGCGCCGGGGCGGGCGCTCTGCTCCCGCGTGCCGCCTACCGCCTCACCGTCCCCGAGGGCGAACCCTGGCGCTCCCGCTGCCCGAACGGACACACCCTCAGAGGCTGGCTCGGCCCTCGTCCCTGCACGGACTGCACCCCGTCCACGCCCGCCCGGCTCTCCCTGCTCACGGCGGCGGTCTGCGCGCTCCTGGCCCTGGCCACCGGCAGCCGCCCCGAAGTGGCCGTATGGCTCCTCCTGGCCCCCGCGGCGGTCCTCCTCGCGGCGGTGGACCTCCAGGTACGCCGCCTCCCCGACCCCCTGACCCTCCCGCTGGCCGCCGCCACCCTCACCCTCCTCGCCCTGGCCGCGCTGCTCCCGGAACACGCGGGCCACTGGCTCACCGCCCTCTACGGCGCCCTGGCCCTCGGCGCCGGCCACCTCCTCCTCCACCTCCTCAACCCCTCCGGCATGGGCTTCGGCGACGTGAAACTGGCTCCGGCCCTCGGCGCCGCCCTCGGCTGGTACGGCTGGGCCACCCTGATGCTCGGCACCCTCGCCGCCTTCGCCTCCGGCGCCCTCTACGGCCTCACCCTGGTCGCCCTGCGCCGAGCCGACCGCAAGTCCACGATCCCCTTCGGCCCCTTCCTTCTGACCGGCACGTTCCTGGGGTTGCTGGCGGGCGCGTACAGCGCCTGAAGTCGGGCGGGATGCCGCGCTGGCGTAGGCTGACCGAGTCCGTCCACAACCCTTGACGAAAGGGACGCCCGGTGACCGAGAAGGCCGAACTCGCTTCTTTGGATGTCGCAGCCGTGCTGGACCGAGCGGCAGCGGGCGGACGCATCACGCCCGAGGAAGCGCTCGTCCTGTACCGCGACGCCCCCCTGCACGCGCTGGGCGCCGCCGCCGACGCCGTACGCCGCCGCAAGTACGCGGGCATCGAGCACATCGCGACGTACATCATCGAGCGGAACATCAACTACACGAACGTGTGCGTCACGGCGTGCAAGTTCTGCGCGTTCTACGCGGCCCCGAAGGACACCAAGAAGGGCTGGACGCGCGACCTCGACGACATCCTGCGCCGCTGCGCGGAGACGGTCGAGCTGGGCGGGACCCAGATCATGTTCCAGGGCGGCCACCACCCGGACTACGGGGTGGAGTACTACGAGTCGCACTTCAAGGCGATCAAGGACGCGTTCCCCCAGCTGGTCATCCACTCCCTCGGCGCGTCCGAGGTCGAGCACATGGCCAGGATCTCCAAGGTGTCGGTGGAAGAGGCCATCACCCGCATCCACCAGGCGGGTCTGGACTCCTTCGCGGGCGCCGGCGCGGAACTCCTCCCGGAGCGCCCCCGCAAGGCCATCGCCCCGCTCAAGGAGAGCGGCGAGCGCTGGCTGGAGATCATGGAGACGGCCCACAACCTGGGTGTGGAGTCCACCTCCACCATGCTGATGGGTACCGGCGAGACCAACGCCGAGCGCATCGAGCACCTGCGCATGATCCGTGACGTGCAGGACCGTACGGGCGGCTTCCGCGCCTTCATCCCGTACACCTACCAGCCGGAGAACAACCACCTGAAGGGCCGCACCCAGGCGACGCTCTTCGAGTACCTCCGCATGATCGCCATCGCCCGCCTGTTCCTGGACAACGTCCAGCACATCCAGGGCTCCTGGCTCACCACCGGCAAGGAGGTCGGCCAGCTCTCGCTGCACTACGGCGCGGACGACCTGGGCTCGATCATGCTGGAGGAGAACGTGGTCTCCTCGGCGGGCGCCAAGCACCGCTCCAACCGCCTGGAGATCATCGACCTGATCCGCAAGGCGGGCCGCACCCCCGCCCAGCGCGCGACCACGTACGAGCACCTCGTGGTCCACGACGACCCGGCGAACGACCCGGTCGACGACCGCGTGGTCTCCCACATCTCCTCGACGGCGATCGAGGGCGGCACGGCCCACCCGGAACTCAAGCTGATCGCCTCCAACTGAGCGCGCGATGCCGACACTCCACGTCGCCGAGCACACCCCCGAGGCGGCGGTCCTGATCGACGGCGCGACCGTCGTGGCCGTAGCCCCGTACGAAGAGCTGACCAGCGCCGCACCCGAAGCCAGGGTGCGGCGCTGGCCCGGCATCCTCACCCCCGGCCTCCTGAACCCGTACGCCCCGGAACTCCTGGAGTCCACCTACCACCCGGACCCCAGGGAAGCGGCCGAACTGGGCACAGCCCCGATCACGGGAGAACGCGCCCGCGACCTCTTCCGCACCGACCCCACCCGCCTGGGCGCCAGCGCCCGCAGAGGCGTCCAGCGCATGTTGGCCCACGGCACGGTGGCAGTGGCAGGCGAACTCCGCTCCAGAGCCGCAGCCGACGCCGTACGCAGAGCGGGCCTGGCCGTAGGCCGGCGCCCGCCCCGCCTCCCCGGCCCCCCGTCCCTCTCCCCGACCCCGCTGATCCTCCTGCCACCCCTCACCGCGGGCGGACCGGCCCGCTTCGCGGTGTTCGACGTGGAGGACCGAGCAGCCCTCGTGGCGCAGGGCGCGGCAACGTGCGTGGCAACGGTGCTGGCGGGCCGCCTGCTCTACCGTCGCCGCTGACACGGCAGTTGCCCGCCACGTCCCCGCACCGCACCGCACGCGGGCGCGACGGAGGCGACCACGGCCGGTGGACGGACGACGCCTCCGCCGCCCACACCGCACGAAGCACCACCGGGGCTGCAACAATGACCGGGTGACCCGCGCCTCCCTGAACAAGCAGCCGCACGAAGTCGCCTCGATGTTCGACGACGTGGCGGAACGGTACGACCTGACGAACGACGTGCTGTCACTCGGCCAGGACCGCCGCTGGCGCAAGGAGGTGGCGAGAGCGGTGGACGCGCGCCCCGCGCAGAAGGTCCTCGACCTCGCGGCGGGCACGGCGACCTCCTCGCTCCCCTTCGCGCGGACGGGCGCCTACGTCGTCCCCTGCGACTTCTCCCTGGGGATGCTCCAGGTGGGCAAGAAGAAGAACCCCTGGCTCCCCTTCACGGCGGGCGACGCCACCCGGCTCCCGTTCAAGGACGACACCTTCGACGCCGTCACGATCTCCTTCGGCCTGCGCAACGTGCAGGACACGGACGCCGCGCTGCGCGAGATGTACCGCGTGACCAAGCCCGGCGGCCGCGTGGTGATCTGCGAGTTCTCGCACCCGACGTGGGCGCCGTTCCGGACGGTGTACACGGAGTACCTGATGCGCGCGCTGCCTCCGGTGGCCCGCTCGGTGTCGTCGAACCCGGACGCGTACGTGTACCTGGCGGAGTCGATCCGCGCGTGGCCCGACCAGCCGCGGCTGGCGGAGAAGCTGCGCAAGGCGGGCTGGTCGCGCGTGGCGTGGCGGAACCTGACGGGCGGAGTGGTGGCGCTGCACCGGGGCTTCAAGGAGAGCTGAGAGCGCACCCGCCCAGCTCACCGCACCCCGGCCCGGCACGCACCGCGCCCCCGGGACGGGCACCTCAGCTCCCGACCACCGAGAACGCATCCCCCGGCTCCCCCAACTCCCTTTGCAGTCCACCGGATGGCGGCTGGGGCAGCCGGGGCTCCCGCACACCCCCGCCCCCCTCGCCCTCCCCGAAGTCGAACCAGACGTACACCATGGAGTCCGGCGGCACCTCGGCCCCGGGCGCCGGGTACTGGCGTACGACGTAGTCGACGACGGTGCGGGCGAAGTCCGGCCGGTCGGGGGCGTTGAGGAACAGCCCTCGCGCTCTGGCCGTCTCCCGCGCGTCCACGGCCATCAGCCCGACCAGACGAGGGACGCGCACCTCGGATGTTTTGGGTGGTATTCGCACAGATGTCACCCCCAGCGGTACTGGAAGGGTAACTCCGTGAGAGGGCGCCCGGAAGCGAGAAGTGTCTTTCTGTAACAATCAGTTACTCTACGTCACGACCCCCGGTCACAGCTCCAGCCGGTAGCAGTGCCCCTGCCGTTCCGAGGCCGGAGTCGTGAACGTCTCCACGAGCCGCATCCCCAGCCGCTCCGTCACCGCGACGGACCGCGCGTTCTCCGCGTCGACCATGGCGACCACCCGCGCCACACCGGCGGCCCGCAACCGTTCCAGCGTCGCCTCGGCGGCAGCCGTCGCGTACCCCCGCCCCCAGTGGGCGCGGCCGAGCCGCCAGCCGATCTCGATCTCGCCGGCCGGTCCCCAGGCGTACGGCCAGGGCTGTGCGCCGGTGAAGCCGACGACGTCTCCGGCGGAGTCCAGCACGGACCAGAGACAGAACCCCAGCTCCGCGTCGTGCCGCCGCTGCCGCGCGGTCAGCTCCTCGTACACCGACAACTCGGCGGCGCGGCCCCCGTGGAACTCCATGACGTCGGGGTCGTCGAACACCCGGTGCCAGACGAAGGCGTCCTCGTCGGTGGGCACACGCAGCCGTACCACGGGGTGAGTTCGGTTCACGGATCAGCCCTTCAGCCGGTTGATCAATTCTGCTGAATAGACTGCCCATGTCCAGTGCCGGTCGGCACGAAGATTCCGAACCTTGGGGAGATCCCGCCGTGACCGAGCCCCTCTCCGACCACTCCGCCGATGTGATCGTCGTGGGCGCGGGCCCAGCCGGCGCCACCACCGCCTACCACCTCGCCCGGGCCGGACTCGACGTACTCCTGCTGGAGAAGACCGAGTTCCCGCGCGAGAAGGTGTGCGGCGACGGTCTCACCCCGCGCGCGGTGAAGCAGCTCGTCGCCATGGGCATCGACATCTCCGAGGAGGCCGGCTGGCTGCGCAACAAGGGTCTGCGCATCATCGGCGGCGGCTCCCGGCTGCAGCTCGACTGGCCGGACCTCGCGTCGTACCCGAACTACGGCCTGGTCCGCAAGCGCGACGACTTCGACGAGCAGTTGGCGCGCAACGCGCAGAAGGCGGGCGCGCGGCTGTACGAGCGCTGCAACGTCACCGGCCCGGTCCTGGACGACCGTACGGGCCGGATCACGGGTGTGACGGCCAAGCTGGGCGAGGAGAAGCGCGAGGTCACCTTCCACGCGCCGCTCGTCGTGGCCGCCGACGGCAACTCCACGCGGCTCTCGGTCGCGATGGGGCTGCACCGCCGGGAGGACCGTCCGATGGGCGTGGCGGTGCGGACGTACTTCAACTCGCCGCGGCACGAGGACGACTACCTGGAGTCCTGGCTGGAGCTGTGGGACCGGCGGGGCGCGCAGGACCGGCTGCTGCCGGGCTACGGCTGGATCTTCGGCATGGGCGACGGCACGTCCAACGTGGGTCTCGGCGTGCTGAACACCTCGGAGTCCTTCAAGGAACTGGACTGGCGCGAGGTGCTGAAGGCGTGGTGCGCGTCCATGCCGGAGGACTGGGGCTACACCCCGGAGAACATGACCGGCCCGATCCGTGGCGCGGCGCTGCCCATGGCCTTCAACCGCAAGCCGCACTACACGCGCGGCCTGCTGCTCGTCGGCGACGCCGGCGGCCTGGTGAACCCCTTCAACGGCGAGGGCATCGCCTACGCCATGGAGTCCGGCCAGCTCGCCGCCGACGTCATCGTGCAGGCCCACGCCCGGGCGACCCCGGCCCAGCGCGAGATCGCCCTCCAGCGCTACCCGCAGATCCTCAAGGACACCTACGGCGGCTACTACACCCTCGGCCGCGGCTTCGTGAAGCTCATCGGCAACCCGAAGATCATGCAGATCGGCGCCCAGCGCGGTCTGACCCACCCGATGCTGATGAAGTTCGTCCTCAAACTCCTGGCGAACCTCACCGACCCCACGGGCGGCGACGTCATGGACCGCGTCATCAACGGCCTGACGAAGGTGGCGCCGAGCGCCTGACCTTCTCCGACTCCGTTGTCGTTGCGGCCCGGTGCGCGAAGATCTCGTCGCGCCGGGCCGCGGCGTGCCGCGGCGCGTTCCTGCGCTCGCGCCAGGAGACGCACGAGGGCCGCTGCCCCCCGCGTGGCAGCGGCCCTTCGTGTGATCGGGTGCCGGTCGGGTCAGAGGACCCGGACCGCGCCGGTGGGCGGGTCGTAGGAGAGGGGCTTCTCCGCGACGCCCGTGGAGGGGTTCTGGGCGCCGACGAACATGCCGTCGCCGACGTAGACCGCCACGTGGTACGCGCTGCCCGCGCTGCCCCAGTAGAGGATGTCGCCGGGCTGGAGGTTGCTCAGGGAGACCTGGGTGCCCGCGGTGGACTGGTCCTGGGAGACGCGCGGCAGGCTGATGCCGACCTGCTTGAAGGCGGTCTGCACGAGGCCCGAGCAGTCGTAGGCCGAGGGACCGGTGGCGCCGGAGACGTACGCCTTGCCGACCTGCGACTTGACGAAGTTGATGACCGCGGCGGCCGAACCCGTCGCCGAGGAGGAGCCCGTGATGGTGCTCGCGTCGGCGCTGCTGCCGGAGGCGGACGCGGTGAGCACCGTGCGCTCGGCGTTGCGGGTGGCGCGGGCGGCGGCCTCCTTGCGGGCCTCCTGCTGCGCCTTCTTCTTCGCCTCGGCCTTCTGCTTGGCGTCGGCGAGGTCGGCCTTGGCCTGCTTGGCGGCGTTGGCCGCGGCCGCGTCACGCTCGGCCTGCAGCTCGTAGTTGGCGGCCGCCTGCTGGGTGGCGTCGGCGGACTGGGCGACCTGGGAGGCCACGTCGGCCGTCAGGGTGGGGAGTTCGAGCGTCTGCGTCGCGGGCGCGGCGTCGGCCGCGTTCGCGTAGCCGGCCGCTCCTGCGACCGCCAGGGTGCTGAGGACGCCGACGGCGGCACCGGAGCGCACGGCGATCGACGACGCGCTGCGGCGGGGCTTCCGGTGGCTGCGTATGTGAGCGGTGTGGGACATGGGAACAACCGGTACCAGGGGCTCCTTCATATCTTCAAGAAACGTGTGCTGCGCCACAATTGTTCAACGGCGGCGCCGAAAACCTTTCGCGGCACTCTTTATTGACGCCGTAACGGACATTGCGGGCGCCTGCCATAGGCCCGTTGATCACGGTCTTTGATCATTACGCCCGAATTGCCCCCGGCCTACCATCGGTTGGGGTGGTTGGCCAAGCCCGGTTACGGAATGATCACTACCGGCGTGACGGAGGTCACGAAACCGGCTCGTGAACGCGCGCACGTTCGCCACCGCGTCCACTCCGTGCGTCCCGCTTCCCCCGGACGCGTGAACGCGCACCCCTAGCACCGCACATCGCCCAGCACCAATTTGCATGTAAGGGAACTCTCTTGATATGGAGACGCCCCCTCGGACCTGCGGTAACAGGCGAGATTGTCACTTCTGGTGATCAACTGAACGCTTCGCGTGTGAAGATCACCCATCATCCGACTTCATGATCCTTCGTCAGGTGGTGGAGATCACAAAGCTTGTGCAATACCCCGTGTCGCAGATCACAGAGCGTCGGGCATAAGATGCGGAGCAGTTGGGCTTGTGACCTGCTTCACATGTTCTCGATCTTCGCCGGGACAGGTGGGGTTCATGGGACGCGTGCGGCGGAAGTGAGCCCTTGAACCGCCACCAGTCAATGCCGACTGAGAGGAGCGAGGAGCGGTGAACGCGTATGCGCCCATCCTCGTACTGGGAGCCCTCGGGGCAGGCTTTGCGATCTTCTCCGTGATCATGGCCGCGCTGATCGGCCCGAAGCGCTACAACCGCGCGAAGCTGGAAGCCTACGAGTGCGGCATCGAGCCGACCCCCACGCCGGCCGGCGGCGGGCGCTTCCCCATCAAGTACTACCTGACGGCGATGCTCTTCATCGTCTTCGACATCGAGATCGTCTTCCTCTACCCCTGGGCCGTCACCTTCGACGCGCTCGGGGTCTTCGGGCTCGTGGAGATGCTGCTCTTCGTGCTCACCGTCTTCGTCGCGTACGCGTACGTATGGCGGCGCGGCGGCCTGGAATGGGACTGAGGGGCCACACGACATGGGACTCGAAGAAAAGCTGCCGAGCGGCTTCCTGCTGACCACCGTCGAACAGGCCGCGGGGTGGGTGCGCAAGGCGTCCGTCTTCCCGGCCACCTTCGGACTGGCCTGCTGCGCCATCGAGATGATGACCACGGGAGCCGGACGCTACGACCTCGCCCGCTTCGGCATGGAGGTCTTCCGCGGTTCGCCGCGCCAGGCCGACCTGATGATCGTCGCGGGCCGGGTCAGCCAGAAGATGGCGCCGGTGCTGCGCCAGGTCTACGACCAGATGCCCAACCCCAAGTGGGTGATCTCCATGGGCGTCTGCGCCTCCTCGGGCGGCATGTTCAACAACTACGCGATCGTCCAGGGCGTCGACCACATCGTGCCGGTCGACATCTATCTCCCCGGCTGCCCGCCCCGCCCCGAGATGCTGATCGACGCGATCCTCAAGCTCCACCAGAAGATCCAGGGCGGCAAGCTCGGCGTCAACGCCGAGGAGGCCGCCCGCGAGGCGGAGGAAGCCGCGCTGCAGGCCCTGCCCACGATCGAGATGAAGGGGCTGCTGCGGTGAGCGACGCAGAGGGCACCAACCCCGAGAAGGACCTCTCGGCCTCCAACCTCCCCGGCCAGCGCGGCCAGGGCGGCGAGGAGATCCGCGTCCAGCGCGGCATGTTCGGCGCGAACAACGGCGGCGACACCTCCGGTTACGGCGGCCTGGTCCGCTCGGTCCGGCTCCCGGGACCGTCGAGCCGGCCCTACGGCGGCTGGTTCGACGAGGTCGCCGATGAACTCGAAGGCGCCCTGGAGGAACAGGGACTCCTCCCGGAGAACGCCGTCGAGAAGACGGTCGTCGACCGCGGCGAGATCACCTTCCACATCGAGCGCGAGCACCTGGTCCGCGTCGCCCGCACGCTGCGCGACGACCCGGCGCTCCGCTTCGAGCTGTGCACCGGCGTCAGCGGCGTCCACTACCCGCACGACAAGGGCCGCGAGCTGCACGCCGTCTACCACCTGCGCTCGATCACCCACAACCGGCTGATCCGGCTGGAGGTCTCCGTCTCCGACGCCGACCGGCACATCCCGTCCCTGGTCTCCGTCTACCCGACCAACGACTGGCACGAGCGCGAGACCTGGGACTTCTTCGGGATCGTCTTCGACGGTCACCCGGCTCTGACCCGGATCATGATGCCGGACGACTGGCAGGGCCACCCGCAGCGCAAGGACTACCCCCTCGGCGGCATCGCCGTCGAGTACAAGGGCGCCCAGATCCCGGCTCCGGACCAGCGGAGGTCGTACTCGTGAGCACTCCCCCCGTAAGCGGCCGCGAGACCACCGAGGGAACCGTCTACACGGTCACCGGTGGCGACTGGGACGAGGTCGTCCGGTCCGCGGCCAAGGCGGACGACGAACGCATCGTCGTCAACATGGGTCCGCAGCACCCCTCCACCCATGGAGTGCTCCGCCTCATCCTGGAGATCGAGGGCGAGACGGTCACCGAGGCCCGCTGCGGCATCGGCTATCTCCACACCGGTATCGAGAAGAACCTCGAGTTCCGCACGTGGACGCAGGGCACCACCTTCGTCACGCGCATGGACTACCTGACGTCCTTCTTCAACGAGACCGCCTACTGCCTCGCCGTCGAGAAGCTCCTCGGCATCGAGGACCAGATCAGCGAACGGGCCAGCATCATCCGGGTGCTCCTCATGGAGCTGAACCGGCTCTCCTCGCACCTGGTGTGCATCGCCACCGGCGGCATGGAGCTGGGCTCCACCACCATCATGATCTACGGCTTCCGCGACCGGGAGATGATCCTCGACCTCTACGAGCTGATCACCGGTCTGCGGATGAACCACGCCTACATCCGCCCCGGCGGACTCGCCCAGGACCTGCCCCCCGGCGCGGTCGACCGCATCCGCGAGTTCGTCAAGACGATGCGGAAGAACCTCCCGGAGTACGACAAGCTCGCCACCGGGAACCCCATCTTCAAGGCCCGTATGCGGGACGTCGGCTATCTCGACCTGGCCGGCTGCATGGCGCTCGGCGCCACCGGCCCGATCCTGCGCTCCACCGGCCTGCCGCACGACCTGCGCAAGGCGCAGCCGTACTGCGGCTACGAGACGTACGACTTCGAGGTGCCGACCGCCGACACCTGCGACTCCTACGGCCGTTTCCTCATCCGTCTGGAGGAGATGCGCCAGTCGCTCGGGATCGTCGAGCAGTGCCTGGACCGGCTCCAGCCCGGGCCCGTCATGGTCGCCGACAAGAAGATCGCCTGGCCCGCGCAGCTCGCGCTCGGTCCGGACGGACTCGGCAACTCCCTCGACCACATCAAGAAGATCATGGGCACCTCCATGGAGGCCCTGATCCACCACTTCAAGCTGGTCACCGAGGGCTTCCGGGTCCCGCCCGGCCAGGCCTACGCGGCCGTCGAGTCCCCCAAGGGCGAACTCGGCGTGCACGCCGTCTCCGACGGCGGCACCCGCCCCTACCGGGTCCACTTCCGCGACCCGTCCTTCACCAACCTTCAGGCCATGGCGGCGATGTGCGAGGGCGGCCAGGTCGCCGACGTGATCGTCGCCGTGGCCTCCATCGACCCCGTGATGGGAGGCGTCGACCGGTGACCACCTCTTCCTCCGAGCGGGGCGTCGGCCTCGGGATGCCCGAGCTGCCCCCGCCCGCCTACCCGGACGACGTCCGGGCCCGGCTGGAGCGGGACGCGCGCGAGGTGATCGCGCGCTATCCGGACTCCCGCTCCGCCCTGCTGCCCCTGCTCCACCTCGTGCAGTCCGAGGAGGGCTACGTCACGCGCACCGGGATGCGGTTCTGCGCGGACATGCTGGACCTCACCACGGCCGAGGTCACCGCCGTGGCCACCTTCTACACGATGTACCGGCGCCGCCCCTCCGGCGACTACCAGGTGGGCGTCTGCACCAACACCCTGTGCGCGGTCATGGGCGGCGACGCCATCTTCGAGACCCTCCAGGAACACCTCGGCGTCGGCAACGGCGAGACCACCGGCGACGGCAAGGTCACCCTGGAGCACATCGAGTGCAACGCGGCCTGCGACTACGCGCCCGTCGTGATGGTCAACTGGGAGTTCTTCGACAACCAGACCCCGGCCAGCGCCACCCGCCTCGTCGACGACCTGCGCGCCGGACAGCCCGTCGAGCCCACCCGAGGCGCCCGGCTGTGCACCTTCAAGGAGACCGCCCGCATCCTGGCCGGCTTCCCCGACGACCGGCCCGGCGCCGTCGCCGAGGGCGGCAGCGCGGGCCCCGCCTCCCTGGTGGGGCTCCGCCTCGCCAAGGGCGAGACGCACCCCGCGCGCGTGGTCCACCCGCGCGACGGCGGACCGCACGAGGAGGAGCCGGTCCACGAACCGTCGCCCACCGAGCACCTCAGCTCCCACGACGCGCCGCAGGACACCTCGGCCTCCGACCCGGCGCACCCGGCGGGTCCGACCGCAGAGGAGGGGGAGTGATGACCGTGGTACCCGACGTGAAGGACACCAGCCCCGAGAAGCTGCTGGCACCCGTGCTGTCGGCCTTCTGGGACGAGGACCGCTCCTGGTCGCTGGACGTCTACCGGCGCCACGAGGGCTACGAGGGCCTGCGCAAGGCGCTCGCGATGACCCCGGACGACCTGATCGCCTACGTCAAGGAATCCGGACTGCGCGGCCGCGGCGGCGCCGGATTCCCCACCGGCATGAAGTGGCAGTTCATCCCGCAGGGCGACGGCAAGCCGCACTACCTCGTCGTCAACGCCGACGAGTCCGAGCCCGGCACCTGCAAGGACATCCCCCTTCTCTACGCCAACCCGCACAGCCTCATCGAGGGCATCGTGATCGCCTGCTACGCGATCCGCTCCTCGCACGCCTTCATCTATCTGCGCGGCGAGGTCGTCCCCGTCCTGCGCAGGCTGCACGAGGCCGTCCGCGAGGCGTACGCCGCCGGGTTCCTCGGCAAGGACATCCTCGGCACCGGGCTCGACCTCGAACTCACCGTGCACGCGGGCGCGGGCGCCTACATCTGCGGCGAGGAGACCGCGCTCCTCGACTCCCTCGAAGGGCGCCGCGGCCAGCCCCGGCTGCGCCCGCCCTTCCCGGCCGTCGAGGGTCTGTACGCCTGCCCCACCGTCGTGAACAACGTGGAGTCCATCGCCTCGGTTCCCGCGATCCTCCAGCACGGCAAGGACTGGTTCCGGTCCATGGGCAGCGAGAAGTCCCCCGGCTTCACGCTCTACTCGCTCAGCGGGCATGTCGCCGGCCCCGGCCAGTACGAGGCCCCGCTCGGCATCACCCTGCGCCAACTGCTCGACATGAGCGGCGGGATGCGCCCCGGGCACCGGCTGAAGTTCTGGACCCCGGGCGGCTCCTCCACACCGATGTTCACCGACGAACACCTCGACGTCCCCCTCGACTACGAGGGCGTCGGCGCCGCCGGCTCCATGCTCGGCACCAAGGCGCTCCAGTGCTTCGACGAGACCACCTGCGTGGTCCGCGCCGTCACCCGCTGGACCGAGTTCTACGCCCACGAGTCCTGCGGCAAGTGCACCCCCTGCCGCGAAGGGACGTACTGGCTCGTGCAGTTGCTGCGGGACATCGAGGCGGGCAAGGGCGTGATGTCCGACCTCGACAAGCTGAACGACATCGCCGACAACATCAACGGCAAGTCCTTCTGCGCCCTCGGCGACGGCGCGGCATCCCCGATCTTCTCCTCGCTGAAGTACTTCCGCGAGGAGTACGAGCAGCACATCACGGGCCGGGGCTGCCCCTTCGACCCGGCCAAGTCGACGGCCTGGGCGGACCGCCCGGAGGTGAACGCATGACCGTGACCACCAATGCGCCCACGGGCGGGGGAGGCGCGGCGATCCCGCCGGAGGACCTCGTCACGCTGACGATCGACGGCATCGAGATCAGCGTGCCCAAGGGCACCCTGGTCATCCGGGCCGCCGAACAGCTCGGCATCGAGATCCCGCGCTTCTGCGACCACCCGCTGCTCGCCCCGGCCGGCGCCTGCCGCCAGTGCATCGTGGAGGTGGAGGGCCAGCGCAAGCCGATGGCCTCCTGCACCATCACCTGCACCGACGGCATGGTCGTACGCACCCAGCTCACCTCGCCGGTCGCGGAGAAGGCCCAGAAGGGTGTGATGGAGCTGCTGCTCATCAACCACCCGCTGGACTGCCCGGTCTGCGACAAGGGCGGCGAGTGCCCGCTGCAGAACCAGGCGATGTCGCACGGCAACGCCGACTCCCGCTTCGAGGGCCGCAAGCGCACCTACCCCAAGCCCCTCGCCATCTCCACCCAGGTGCTGCTCGACCGCGAGCGGTGCGTGCTGTGCGCCCGCTGCACCCGCTTCTCCAACCAGGTCGCGGGCGACCCGATGATCGAGCTGATCGAGCGCGGCGCGCTCCAGCAGGTCGGCACCGGCGAGGGCGACCCGTTCGAGTCGTACTTCTCCGGCAACACCATCCAGATCTGCCCGGTCGGCGCGCTCACCTCGGCGGCGTACCGGTTCCGCTCCCGCCCCTTCGACCTCATCTCCTCGCCCTCCGTGTGCGAGCACTGCTCCGGCGGCTGCGCCACCCGCACCGACCACCGGCGCGGCAAGGTCATGCGGCGCCTCGCGGCCGACGACCCCGAGGTCAACGAGGAGTGGATCTGCGACAAGGGGCGCTTCGCGTTCCGGTACGCGCAGCTGCGGGACCGGCTCGACACCCCGATGGTGCGCAACGCCGACGGTGTCCTGGAGCCCGCCTCCTGGCCCGAGGCGCTGGACGTGGCCGCGCGCGGACTCGGCGCCGCCCGCTCCCGCGCCGGTGTCCTCACCGGCGGCCGGCTCACCGTCGAGGACGCCTACGCGTACAGCAAGTTCGCGCGCGTCGCGCTCGACACCAACGACATCGACTTCCGCGCCCGCGTGCACAGCGGCGAGGAGGCCGACTTCCTGGCCGCGCGGGTGGCGGGCCGGGGCCGTGACCTCGACGGCACGGGCGTCACGTACACCGCCCTCGAACAGGCTCCCGCCGTGCTGCTCGTCGGCTTCGAGGCGGAGGAGGAGGCGCCCGGCGTCTTCCTGCGGCTGCGCAAGGCGTGGCGCAAGCACGGCCAGCGGGTGTTCGCGCTGGCCACCCACGCCACCCGCGGCCTGGAGAAGGCGGGCGGCACCCTGCTCCCCGCCGCCCCCGGCACCGAGCCCGAGTGGCTGGACGCCCTCGCGAGCGGCACCGGTCTGGAGGCGCCCGGCACCGAGGCCGCCGGGGCGCTGCGCGCCGAGGGCGCGGTGATCGTCGTGGGCGAGCGGCTCGCGGGCGTGGAGGGCGGCCTGACCGCCGCCGTGCGCGCGGCCGCCGCGACCGGCGCCCAGCTGGTGTGGATCCCGCGCCGGGCGGGGGAGCGGGGCGCCGTCGAGGCGGGCGCGCTGCCCTCGCTGCTGCCGGGCGGCCGCCCGGCGACCGACCCGCGCGCGCGGGACGAGGTCGCCGCCGCCTGGGGCCTGGCCGAACTGCCGGGCCGCTACGGCCGCGACACCCAGCAGATCGTGGAGGCCGCCGCGACCGGCGAGCTGTCCGCGCTGCTGGTGGCCGGGGTGGAGGTCGACGACCTGCCCGACCCGGCCCGCGCCCGGGACGCGCTCGACGCGGTCGGCTTCCTGGTCTCGCTCGAGCTGCGGCCCAGCGAGGTCACCGAGCGCGCCGACGTCGTCCTGCCGGTCGCCGCGGTGGCCGAGAAGGGCGGCACCTTCCTCAACTGGGAGGGCAGGGTGCGCTTCTTCGAGGCCGCGCTCAAGCCCGACCAGATGACCCGCCGCCTCGCCCCGACCGACGGCCGGGTGCTTCAGATGCTCGCCGACGCCATGGACGTCCACCTCGGACTGCCGGACCTCGCCACCACGCGCGCGGAGATCGACCGGCTCGGCGCCTGGAACGGCCCCGCGGCCGCCGACCCGCTGGCCACCGCCGGGGTGCTGCCCCGCCCGGCCGCCGGCGAGGCCGTGCTCGCCGGACACCGGCTCCTGCTCGACCTCGGCGTCCTCCAGCAGGGCGACGACGCGCTCGCCGGCACCCGCCACGCCGCCGTCGCGCGCGTGTCGGCCGCGACGGCCGCCGAGGCGGGCGTCGAGGACGGCTCCCCGATCGCCGTGACCGGCCCGGCCGGAACCACCGAACTCCCGCTCCGGATCACGGAGATGCCCGACCGGGTGGTCTGGCTCCCGCTGGACTCCACCGGCGCGGGCGTCGCCTCCGACACCGGAGCGCGGCCCGGCTCCCTCGTCCGTATCGGCCCGGCGGTGTCCGGTGGCCTGGACCTCAAGGAGGACCGAGGATGAGCCCGTTCCTCGCCGCCGAAGACCTCTCGCTGTTCGGCCACGACCCCTGGTGGCTGGTCGTCGTCAAGGCCGTGTTCTGCTTCGCGTTCCTGATGCTGACCGTGCTGCTCTCCATCGTCTGGGAGCGCAAGGTCGTCGCCTGGATGCAGTTGCGCATCGGTCCCAACCGGCACGGCCCCTGGGGGATGCTCCAGTCGCTCGCCGACGGCGTGAAGCTCATGCTCAAGGAGGACGTGGTCGTCAAACGCGCGGACAAGCTGATCTACGTCCTCGCACCGATCGTCGCGACCGTCCCGGCCTGCATGGCGATCGCGGTGATCCCGTTCGGTCCCGCCGACAACGAGATCTCGATCTTCGGCCACCGCACCACCATGCAGCTCACCGACCTGCCGATCGCGATGCTCTACATCCTCGCGGTCGCCTCCGTCGGCATCTACGGCATCGTGCTCGCGGGCTGGAGCTCCGGCTCGACCTATCCGCTCCTCGGCGGTCTGCGCTCCTGCGCGCAGATGATCTCGTACGAGATCGCCATGGGCGCCGCGTTCGCCTCGGTGTTCCTCTACTCGGGCTCCATGTCGACCTCGACGATCGTCGAGCAGCAGCACGACCGCTGGTACATCCTGCTGCTGCCGGTCTCCTTCATCCTCTACATCGTCACCATGGTGGGCGAGACCAACCGCGCCCCCTTCGACATGCCGGAGTCCGAGGGCGACCTGGTCGGCGGGTTCAACACCGAGTACTCGTCCATCAAGTTCGCGCTGTTCATGCTCGCCGAGTACATGAACATGGTGACGGTCTCGGCCGTCTCGGCCACCCTCTTCCTCGGCGGCTGGCGGGCCCCCTGGCCGATCAGCACCTTCTGGGAGGGCGCGAACCACGGCTGGTGGCCGATGCTCTGGTTCGTCATCAAGGTCCAGTTGCTGCTGTTCTTCTTCATCTGGCTGCGCGGCACGCTGCCCCGCGTCCGCTACGACCAGCTCATGAAGCTCGGCTGGAAGGTCCTCATCCCGGTCTCGGTGGTGTGGCTGATGCTCGTCGCCACCGTCCGGGTCCTGCGCAACGAGAACTACGACTTCGCCGACATCGCCCTCTACGTCGGCGGCGGAGTGCTCGCCCTGCTGCTGCTCTCCTTCGTCGCCGACCTGTTCCGCGAGAAGGCCAGGAGTGCCGAAACCCCGGCCGAGCGGCCCGCATTCGACCCCCTGGCGGGCGGCTTCCCCGTCCCGCCGCTGCCCGGCCAGGAGCTGCCGCCGGTGCCCAGGCGCCGCCCGCGCCGCGCCGAGCGGGAGCTGATTGTCAGTGGTGGACCGGACACTGTCAGTGACGGAACCACGGATGGAAAGGAGGCGTCCGATGGCTGAGGAGCCGAAGGAGACCGCACCCGGTTTCCAGAACCCCGTGGCCGGCTTCGCCGTGACCTTCAAGGCCATGTTCAAGAAGCGGCTCACCGAGCAGTACCCGGAGCAGAAGAAGACCACGGCTCCCCGCTTCCACGGACGGCACCAGCTCAACCGCCATCCGGACGGCCTGGAGAAGTGCGTCGGCTGCGAACTGTGCGCCTGGGCCTGCCCGGCGGACGCCATCTACGTGGAGGGCGCCGACAACACCGACGAGGAGCGCTACTCCCCGGGCGAGCGGTACGGCCGCGTCTACCAGATCAACTACGCCCGCTGCATCCTGTGCGGGCTGTGCATCGAGGCGTGCCCCACGCGCGCGCTGACGATGACCAACGAGTTCGAACTGGCCGACTCCAGCCGCGCCAACCTCATCTACACCAAGGAGCAGTTGCTCGCCGGTCTGGAGGAGGGGATGGTCGACAGCCCGCACGCGATCTTCCCCGGCACCGACGAACAGGACTACTACCGGGGCCTGGTGACCGAGGCCGCCCCCGGCACGGTCCGCCAGGTCGCCACCTCCAAGGGAGAAAAGGCCGAGGACGAGGAGGTGGAGGCATGAGCACCGAACTCGCCGCCTACACCACCTCCACCGGTGAGGCCGTCCAGTTCTGGATCCTCGGCACCGTCGCGGTGATCGGCGCCCTGTGCACCGTCCTGATGAAGCGGGCCGTGCACAGCGCGCTCTCGCTCGCCGGGACCATGATCGTCCTGGCGGTGTTCTACCTCGCCAACGGCGCCTACTTCCTGGGCGTCGTGCAGATCATCGTCTACACCGGCGCCATCATGATGCTGTTCCTCTTCGTGGTGATGCTCGTCGGCGTGACGGCCGCGGACTCGCTGAAGGAGACCATCAAGGGCCAGCGCTGGCTGGCCCTGCTGTGCGGGCTCGGCTTCGGCGTCCTGCTGATCGGCGGCATCGCGAACGCCTCCCTGGAGCAGTTCGACGGCACCGGTCAGGCGAACGCGAACGGCAACGTCCAGGGCCTGGCGGCCCTCATCTTCACCAAGTACGTCTTCGCCTTCGAACTCACCGGCGCCCTGCTGATCACGGCCGCCGTCGGCGCCATGGTCCTCACCCACCGCGAGCGCACCGAACGCGCCAGGACCCAGCGCGAGCTGGCCGAGCAGCGCGTCCGCGAGGGCAGGCACGTGCCCCCGCTGCCCGCCCCCGGTGTCTACGCCCGGCACAACGCCGTCGACATCGCGGGCCTGCTGCCCGACGGCACCCCCTCCGAGCTGACCGTGAGCGCCACCCTGCGCGAGCGCGGCCAGATCCGGGACGTGTCCGCGCGGGCGCTCGGTGACCTCAAGGCACTCGAACAGCGCGCGCAGGACCGCCTGGAGCGCACGGAGAGCAAACCGGTGAACCTCAAGCGGACGGAGGACGCGTCGAAGTGAACCCCGTCAACTACCTCTATCTCGCGGCCCTGTTGTTCACCATCGGCGCGACCGGCGTGCTCATCAGGCGCAACGCGATCGTCTTGTTCATGTGCGTCGAGCTGATGCTCAACGCCTGCAACCTCGCGTTCGTCGTCTTCTCCCGGATGCACGGCAACCTCGACGGCCAGATCATCGCCTTCTTCACGATGGTGGTCGCCGCGGCGGAGGTCGTGGTCGGCCTCGCGATCATCGTGTCGCTGTTCCGCGCCCGCCACTCGGCCTCGGTCGACGACGCCGGCCTGATGAAGCTGTAAGGGGTCGGAAGAATCGTGGAGAACCTGATCGCGCCGCTCATCGCGGCGCCCCTGCTCGGAGCCGCCGTGCTCCTGCTCGGCGGCCGGCGCCTGGACCGCGTCGGCCACTGGATCGGCACCCTGCTGTCCACCGCCTCCTTCGTCATCGGTCTGGTCCTGTTCACCGGGCTGCTCGGCAAGGACGCCGAACACCGGACGCTGATCCAGCACCTGTGGACCTGGATCTCGGTGGGCGACTTCCACGCGGACGTCACCTTCCGGCTCGACCAGCTGTCGATGACGTTCGTGCTGCTGATCACCGGCGTCGGCTCGCTGATCCACCTCTACTCCATCGGGTACATGGAGCACGACGAGCGGCGCCGCCGCTTCTTCGGCTACCTCAACCTGTTCCTCGCGGCGATGCTCCTGCTGGTCCTCGCCGACAACTACCTGCTGCTGTACGTCGGCTGGGAGGGCGTCGGTCTCGCCTCGTACCTCCTGATCGGCTTCTGGCAGCACAAGCCCAGCGCCGCGACCGCCGCGAAGAAGGCGTTCCTGGTCAACCGGGTCGGCGACATGGGCCTGTCCGTCGCGATCATGCTGATGTTCACCACCTTCGGCACCTTCGCCTTCGGACCGGTCTTCGACCACGCGAAGGACGCCTCCGAGGGCAGGCTCACCGCCATCGCGCTGACGCTGCTGCTCGCCGCGTGCGGCAAGTCCGCCCAGGTGCCGCTGCAGTCCTGGCTCGGGGACGCCATGGAGGGTCCGACCCCGGTCTCGGCCCTGATCCACGCGGCCACCATGGTGACCGCGGGCGTCTACCTCATCGTCCGCTCCGCCGCGATCTTCAACGGCGCCCCGGACGCGCAGCTCGTGGTCACCGTGGTCGGCGCGGTCACGCTGCTGTTCGGTGCGATCGTCGGTTGCGCCAAGGACGACATCAAGAAGGCGCTGGCCGGCTCGACCATGTCGCAGATCGGCTACATGGTCCTCGCGGCGGGCCTCGGCCCCATCGGCTACGTCTTCGCGATCATGCACCTGGTCACGCACGGCTTCTTCAAGGCCGGGCTGTTCCTCGGCGCCGGTTCGGTCATGCACGGCATGAACGACGAGGTCGACATGCGCAAGTACGGCGGCCTGCGGAAGTACATGCCGATCACGTTCGTCACCTTCGGGCTCGGCTACCTCGCGATCATCGGCTTCCCGGGACTGTCCGGCTTCTTCTCCAAGGACAAGATCATCGAGGCGGCCTTCGCCAAGGGCGGCACCGAGGGCTGGATCCTCGGCGGCGCGGCCCTCCTGGGCGCGGCGATCACCGCGTTCTACATGACGCGCGTGATGCTGATGACGTTCTTCGGCGAGCCGCGCTGGAAGAAGGAGCCCACCCGCTCGCCGGAGGCACCGAGCGCCGAGCCCGCCGCCGAGCACCGGGGCGAGCACGCCGAGCCCCATCCGCACGAGTCCCCGCGCACCATGACGATCCCGATGATCGTGCTGGCGATCGGCTCGGTCGCGGGCGGTGCGTTCTTCGACGTCGGCGACCGCTTCCTGCACTGGCTGGAGCCGGTCACCGGGCACGCCGAGGGCGACTCCCCGCTGAGCGCGCTCACCGTCACCGGCGCCACCATGGTCTGCCTGGTGATCGGCGTGGGCCTGGCCTGGGCGCAGTACGGCCGCAAGCCCGTCCCGGCGCTCGCCCCGCGCGGCTCGCTGCTCACCCGGGCCGCCCGCCGCGACCTGTACCAGGACGACTTCAACCACGTCGTCCTCGTACGCGGCGGCGAGCACCTGACGCGATCCCTGGTCTACCTCGACCACACCCTGGTGGACGGCGTGGTCAACGGCACGGCGGCCGGGTTCGGCGGTCTGTCCGGGCGGTTGCGCCGGGTCCAGAACGGCTTCGCCCGCTCCTACGCGGTCTCGATGTTCGGCGGCGCGGCCCTGCTGGTCGCCGCGACCCTGCTGATGAGGGCGGTCTGATACCGATGTCCTTTCCCCTGTTGACAGCGACGGCGGTGCTCCCGGCCCTCGGGGCCGTGGCCACGGCCGCCGTACCGGCCCGGCGGCGCACCGCCGCCAAGTGGCTGGCGCTGCTCGTCTCGCTGGCCACGCTCGCGCTGGCGATCGTCGTCCTGGTCCGCTTCGACCCGGGCGGCGCGCGGTACCAGCTCACCGAGTCCCACGCCTGGATCAAGGACTTCGGGGTCCGCTACGACCTGGGCGTCGACGGCATCGCGGTGGCGCTGATCGCGCTGACCGCGCTGCTGATGCCGTTCATCGTGCTGGCCGGCTGGAACGACGCCGACCCCCTGGAGACCGGCAGCAAGCGGTGGCGGCCCACCCAGGGCTTCTTCGCGCTGATCCTGGCCGTCGAGGCGATGGTGATCATCTCGTTCGAGGCCACCGACGTCTTCGTCTTCTACATCTTCTTCGAGGCCATGCTCATCCCGATGTACTTCCTCATCGGCGGCTTCGGGGACCGTGCGCACCAGCACGGTGAGGTGGCGGCGTCCGCGCAGCGCTCGTACGCGGCCGTGAAGTTCCTGCTCTACAACCTGGCCGGCGGTCTGATCATGCTGGCCGCGGTGATCGGGCTGTACGTGGTCGCCGGGAGCTTCAGCCTCCAGGAGATCGTGCAGGCCCGCGCCAACGGCTCGCTGCACATGGCGACGAACACCGAGCGCTGGCTGTTCCTCGGCTTCTTCTTCGCCTTCGCGGTGAAGGCGCCGCTGTGGCCGCTGCACACCTGGCTGCCCAACGCCATGCAGGAGTCCACCGCCCCGGTCGCCGTCCTCATCACGGCGGTCGTCGACAAGGTGGGCACCTTCGCGATGCTCCGCTTCTGCCTCCAGCTCTTCCCGGAGGCGTCGAAGTGGGCGACGCCGGTGATCCTGGTCCTGGCCCTGGTCAGCATCGTCTACGGCGCGCTGCTCGCGGTCGGGCAGCGCGACATCAAGCGGCTGGTGGCGTACGCGTCGATCTCGCACTTCGGCTTCATCGTGCTCGGCATCTTCGCGATGACCAGCCAGGGCCAGTCCGGCGCGACGCTCTACATGGTCAACCACGGCATCTCGACGGCCGCGCTGATGCTGGTCGCCGGGTTCCTGATCTCCCGGCGCGGCTCGCGGCTCATCGCGGACTACGGCGGCGTGCAGAAGGTCGCCCCGGTGCTCGCGGGCACCTTCCTGATCGGCGGCCTGGCGACCCTGTCGCTGCCCGGACTCGCGCCGTTCGTCAGCGAGTTCCTGGTCCTGGTCGGCACGTTCACGCGCTACCCGGTGATCGGGATCATCGCCACCTTCGGCATCGTCCTGGCCGCGCTGTACACGCTGGTGCTCTACCAGCGGACGATGACGGGCCCGGTGAAGCCCGAGGTCTCCGCGATGCCCGACCTGCGGGTGCGCGAGGTGCTGGTCGTGGCCCCGCTGATCGTGCTGCTGGTCTTCCTGGGCGTCTATCCCAAGCCCCTGACGGACGTCGTCAACCCGGCGGTCAAGCAGACCCTGTCCGACGTACACAAGAAGGACCCCAAGCCCGCGGTGGAGGCGGCCAAGTGAGTGCGACAGCCGTCCACAGCCTGTGGACAATGGCGGCGGACCCGATCCCGAAGATCGAGGCGCCGAAGATCGAATACGGACAATTGTCGCCGACGCTCATCGTGCTCGGCGCCGCCCTGGTCGGCGTGCTGATCGAGGCGTTCGTGCCGCGCCGCTCGCGCTACTACGCCCAGGTGTTCGTCTCGGCCGTCGCGCTGTGCGCCGCCTTCGCGGCGGTCGTCGCGCTCGCGGCCGGGGGGTACGGCACCACGAAGGCGCATGTCGCCGCCATGGGCGCGATCGCGGTCGACGGACCGGCCCTCTTCCTGGAGGGCACGATCGTGCTGGCCGGGCTGGTCGGCCTGTTCACCTTCGCGGAACGGCGTCTGGACCCGGCGGCGCACGGCAACCGGGTCGACTCCTTCGCGGCGCAGGCGGCGGCCGTGCCGGGCGGCGAGGGCGAGAAGGCGGCCGTGAAGGCCGGGTTCACCACCACCGAGGTGTTCCCGCTGCTGCTCTTCGCGATCTCCGGGATGCTGGTCTTCCCGGCGGCCAACGACCTGCTGACGCTGTTCGTGGCCCTGGAGGTCCTCTCCCTTCCGCTGTACCTGCTGTGCGCGCTGGCCCGCCGCAAGCGGCTGCTGTCGCAGGAGGCCGCGGTCAAGTACTTCCTACTCGGCGCCTTCGCCTCCGCGTTCACGCTGTTCGGCATCGCCCTGCTCTACGGCTACGCGGGCTCGGTGTCGTACACCCGCATCGCGCAGGTCGTCGACGGCACGGTCAGCGGGGTGGACCCGGCGCTCGCGGACACCATGGGCAACGACGCGCTGCTCCTGATCGGCATGGCGCTCCTTGTGATGGGCCTGCTGTTCAAGGTGGGCGCGGTGCCGTTCCACATGTGGACGCCCGACGTGTACCAGGGCGCGCCGACCCCGGTCACCGGCTTCATGGCGGCCGCGACCAAGGTCGCCGCCTTCGGCGCGCTGCTGCGGCTGCTCTACGTGGTCCTGCCGGGACTGCGCTGGGACTGGCGCCCGGTGATGTTCGGCGTGGCCATCGTCACGATGCTGGGCGGCGCGATCATCGCCATCACCCAGACCGACATCAAGCGCCTGCTCGCCTACTCGTCCATCGCGCACGCGGGCTTCATCCTCGCGGGTGTGATCGCCACGTCGCAGAACGGCGTGTCGTCGGTGCTGTTCTATCTGGCCGGGTACTCCTTCGTGACGATCGGCGCCTTCGCCGTGGTCACCCTGGTGCGCGACGCGGGCGGCGAGGCGACCCACCTGTCCCAGTGGGCGGGGCTCGGGCGCCGTTCGCCGCTGGTGGCGGCGGTCTTCGCGGTCTTCCTGCTCGCCTTCGCCGGCATCCCGCTGACCAGCGGCTTCGCCGGTAAGTTCGCGGTCTTCCGGGCGGCGGCCGAGGGCGGCGCGGCCCCGCTGGTGGTCATCGGTGTCCTCTCCTCCGCCATCGCGGCCTTCTTCTACATCCGCGTGATCGTCCTCATGTTCTTCAGCGCCCCGAAGCCGGACGGCCCCACGGTCGCCGTCCCCTCCCCGCTGACGACCACGGCGATCGCGATCGGTGTGGCGGTCACGGTGGTCCTCGGTGTGGCACCGCAGTACTTCCTGACCCTGGCGAACCAGGCGAGCGTGTTCGTCCGCTGATCCGGCACACCGCTGCCCGGCGCCCCCGTGCGGGGTGCCGGGCAGTCGTGTGAGCGGGGGAACCTGTGGACAACTTCCGGGGCTGTCGGCGCGGGCGCCTATGGTGGATGCGGTGGTCGGGACGCGGCGCACGGGGGACAGGCGATGAGTGGGACAGGCGGGATCAGCGAGATGACGACGGCGACCGAGAGGCCGGGCGCGGCCGGGAGCGAGGCGCTGGCCGCGCTGCACCGGGTCTTCGGGTACGAGGCGTTCCGGGGCGAGCAGGAAGCGATCATCGAGCATGTGGTGGCGGGCGGCGACGCCCTGGTCCTCATGCCGACCGGTGGCGGCAAGTCGCTGTGCTACCAGATCCCGGCGCTGGTCAGGCCGGGCACCGGTGTCGTGGTCTCGCCGCTGATCGCGCTCATGCAGGACCAGGTGGACGCGCTGCGCGCCCTCGGTGTGCGGGCCGGGTTCATCAACTCCACGCAGGACTTCGACCAGCGCCGCACGGTCGAGGCCGAGTTCCTCGCCGGTGAGCTGGACCTGCTCTATCTCGCCCCGGAGCGGCTGCGCGTGGAGGCCACGCTCGACCTGCTCTCCCGGGGCAAGATCTCCGTGTTCGCGATCGACGAGGCGCACTGTGTCTCCCAGTGGGGCCACGACTTCCGCCCGGACTACCTGAACCTCTCGCTGCTCGGCGAGCGCTGGCCGGACGTGCCCCGGATCGCCCTGACGGCCACGGCCACCCGGGCGACCCACGAGGAGATCACCCAGCGGCTGAACCTTCCCCGGGCCCGCCACTTCGTCGCCAGCTTCGACCGGCCCAACATCCAGTACCGGATCGTCCCCAAGGCCGACCCCAAGAAGCAGCTCCTCGCCTTCCTGCGCGAGGAGCACCCCGGAGACGCGGGCATCGTCTACTGCCTCTCACGCAACTCCGTCGAGCGCACCGCCGAGTTCCTCACCGCCAACGGCATCGCCGCGGTGCCGTACCACGCGGGTCTGGACGCGGCCACGCGCGCCGCCCACCAGTCCCGCTTCCTACGCGAGGACGGCCTGATCGTCGTCGCCACCATCGCCTTCGGCATGGGCATCGACAAGCCGGACGTCCGCTTCGTCGCCCACCTCGACCTGCCCAAGTCCATCGAGGGCTACTACCAGGAGACCGGCCGCGCCGGCCGCGACGGACTGCCCTCCACCGCCTGGATGGCGTACGGCCTGGGCGACGTCGTGCAGCAGCGCAAGCTGATCCAGTCCGGCGAGGGCGACGAGAACTTCCGCCGCCGTGCCGCCGCCCACCTGGACGCGATGCTCGCTCTGTGCGAGACCGCCCGGTGCCGGCGCGGCCAGCTCCTCGCCTACTTCGGCCAGGTGCCCGGCGCCGAGGCGTGCGGCAACTGCGACACCTGCCTGACCCCGCCGGAGACCTGGGACGGCACCATCGCCGCGCAGAAGGTCCTCTCCACGGTGGTGCGGCTCCAGCGCGAGCGGGGCCAGAAGTTCGGCACCGTGCAGATCGTGGACATCCTGCTCGGCAAGCGCAGCGCCAAGGTGATCCAGTTCGACCACGACCAGCTCTCCGTCTTCGGTATCGGCGAGGACCTGAGCGAGGGCGAATGGCGCGGCGTCGTCCGCCAGTTGCTCGCACAGGGGCTGCTGGCGGTCGAGGGCGAGTACGGCACGCTGGTGCTCACCGAGGAGAGCGGCGCGGTGCTGCGGCGCGAGCGGGAGGTGCTGCTGCGCAAGGAGCCGAAGCGGCCCACCACGGCCCGTTCCTCCGGCGGCCGGGGCGAGCGCAAGGGCAGGACCGCGGCGGCCGAGCTGCCCGCCGAACTGGTCCCCGTCTTCGAGGCCCTGCGCGCCTGGCGCGCCGAGCAGGCGAAGGAACAGGGCGTCCCGGCGTACGTCATCTTCCACGACGCCACCCTCCGCGAGATCGCCATGGCCCGCCCGGCCTCGGTGCGCGAGCTCGGCACGATCGGCGGGGTGGGCGAGAAGAAGCTCGCGACGTACGGAGAGGGGGTGCTGGCGGTGCTCGACGGACAGCCGGAAGCGGCGACTTCGGCCCCCGCCGGGTCCGCACAGCCCGCCGGGTCCGCTGAGCCCGCTGCGGCGACCGGCCACGACGAGCACTGGCCCGGCGACGACGAAGAGCCCTACTGGGACTAGCCGTTCGCGCTCACGCCAGTGCCGTCAGCCCCGGTGCGAAGGTGATCAGCAGGGGCAGCAGCGGGATCAGCGCGGCCACCGCCGTGGTCAGCGCGCGCTGCCTGCGCAGCAGCCGGGGCGGCGGCTCCAGGAGCCGGTCGACGCGCTCGCCGAGCAGGCGGCGGCTGGAGGCGCAGGACAGCACCCCCCGGTGCTGGTTCAGCTCGATCAGGGCCAGCGCGGTGGTGAGGTGACCGCAGCGCCGGGAGGCGGTGTCGTCGGCGGCGAGTTCCACCAACCGGTGCGTCTGGTCGCGGAAGTGCGCGAAGAGCGGCACGCGCGGGAAGCCCGTCGCGAGCGCGCTCGACAGATGCAGCAGCCAGTCGTGGTGGGCGCGGGCGTGACCGCGTTCATGGGTGAGCACCGCGTCGAGCTGGTGGTCGGTGAGCCGGTGCAGCGCCCCGGTGGTCACGACCAGGCGGGGCGGATGACCGGGCAGCCACCAGGCGTCCGGGTACTCGTCCTCGAGGACCAGCAGCGGCCCGCGCCCCGAGGGCAGCCCGGCGGGCAGCTCCGGGGCCCGCTCGTCCAGATGCGCCCGGGTCACCCCGCGCCGCCGCCGCACCTCGGTCAGCTCGCGCGCCAGCATGGCGGTGGTCCAGGCGGCTCCCGAGGCCAGCAGCACCGTGAGCACGGCGGCCCAGGGCGGCGCGGCCGAGAGGTCGTAGGCGGCGGTGACGGCGGGCGGCGCGGGCGCGAACACATGGTCGCGGACGGTGTGGAAGACGGCCGCCGCGCCCAGCACCAGCGCGGTCAGACAGCACAGCAGCACGGTGGCGACCAGGCACTGCCACACCCACAGCGCCACCACGGGCTCCCGGTCGGGCCAGGCGGCCCGGGTGAGCGCGCGGGGCGCGGGCAGGGCGGCCGTCAGCGCGACGGCGCTCAGCAGGAGCAGGCAGACGGTCATGCCGGGGCTCCGGTTCCTGGTGGCCAAGGGTGCGGGGCGGTGGTGCGTGTTACGCCAGTATGACGCGAGGAGGGCCGTCCGTCAGTTGTCCCGGGGGCCGAACGGGTAAGCGGAACGGTCCGGTTGGGACTTCCGCATCGCCGCCCCCGTCTCGGCACCCCTGGCCGCCCCCGCTCAACTCCCCACGACGCGCCCGCTCACCTCGCCCAGCCCGACCCGGGTCCCGTCCGCGCCCGGCGCCCACGCCGTCAGTGTCACCACGTCGCCGTCCTCCAGGAACGCCCGCTTGCCGTCCGGGAGTTCCAGCGGGTCGCGGCCGTTCCAGGTCAGCTCCAGCAGGGAGCCGCGCTGGTTCTCGGCGGGGCCGCTCACCGTGCCGGAGGCGTAGAGGTCGCCGGTGCGCAGGGAGGCGCCGTTGACCGTGAGGTGGGCGAGCTGCTGCGCGGCGGTCCAGTACATGGTGGAGAAGGGGGGCTCGGAGACGACCTGGCCGTTGACGGCGACCGAGATGCGGAGGTCGTAGCCGGCCGGCTCGGTGCCGGAGTCGTCGAGGTAGGGGAGCAGGGGGTGCGTGCGCTCGGGCGGCGCCACGCGGGCGTGCTCCAGCGCCGCCAGCGGGGTGATCCACGCCGACACCGAGGTGGCGAAGGACTTGCCGAGGAAGGGACCGAGCGGGACGTACTCCCAGGCCTGGATGTCGCGCGCGGACCAGTCGTTGAGGAGGCACAGCCCGAAGACGTGCTCGCGGAAGTCGGTCAGCGGTACCGGGGTGCCCTGCGCGGACGGCGTGCCGACCACGAAACCGACCTCCGCCTCGATGTCCAGCCGGATCGAGGGCCCGAAGACGGGCTCGGGGTCCCCGGGGCCCTTGCGCTGCCCCGAGGGGCGTACGACATCGGTGCCGGAGACGACGACCGTGCCCGCCCGACCGTGGTAACCGATGGGCAGATGCTTCCAGTTGGGGGTGAGCGAGTCCGCGGCGTCGGGGCGGAAGATGCGGCCGACGTTGCGGGCGTGGTTCTCCGAGGCGTAGAAGTCGACGTAATCGGCCACCTCGAAGGGGAGATGGAGCCGGACCTCCGCGAGCGGGTGGAGATGGGCCGCCACGGCGGCGCGGTGGGCGGGGTCGGAGCCGGCGACCCACGTGGTCAGCGCGGTGCGCACCCGCGACCACGCCTGCGGTCCGGCGGCGAGCAGCGGGTTCAGTGTGGGCCGCGCGAGCAGGTCCGCGTCCGGGGGGCCGAGCGCCGCGGCGACCGCGCCCACGTCGAGCACCCGGTCGCCGAGCCGGACCCCGACCCTCCGTTCGGCGTCGGCGGAGGGCGAGAACACGCCATAGGGAAGGTTGTGCGGACCGAAGGGGTCGCCCTCGGGGACGTCGAAGGGGGGCATGGGTGCCGCCTCGCTCTCATCCGGGCCGTGCCTGATGTGGCCAACCATGTGGTCGGCCCACACGTTACGGCCGGGACCGCTGTCTTGGCAGCACTGTGCTGTGCGTTGACGAGCGGATCCGTGGCCGTTTCGGGCGGCCGCCATGGAGTTGTCCGCCCCATGGCTAAAGAGTTCGCAATGTCCGAATAGCACTTGTCGGAGGGAAGTGTTCCGGCTTAGCGTCCTTGGGGGACACGGGCGGGGTGGGTCCGGTCCAAAGGGGGGACACGTGGGGGGACGACCCGTGGCCGGAAGCCGCGCCGGGGCGCCGGTCCAGGCGGACCGTGAAGTGCCAGGTCTCATAGTCAAGTTCGGCGGCTATCCGCTGCACCACGGCGGGGTCGGCGCGATCCGCAGTCTCGGCAGGCTCGGCGTGCCGATGTACGCGATCACCGAGGACGCCTACACCCCGGCCGCCGCCTCCCGTTATCTGAAGCGTGCCTTCGTCTGGCCGACCACGGGGGCCGAGGAGCCGGAGCACCTGGTCGAGGGTCTGCTGCGGATCGGCCGCCGGATCGGGCGCCCCACGGTCCTGATCCCGACCGACGAGGAAGCCGCCGTCCTCATCGCGGAGCACCAGGACGCGCTGGCCGGACCGTTCCTCTTCCCGCGCGTGGACCCCGCGCTGCCGCGCCGTCTGGCCAGCAAGCAGGGGCTGCACGAGCTGTGCCGGGAGCACGGGATCGCGGCCCCGGTGACGGTGTTCCCGCGCTCGTACGCCGAGATAGCCGAGTTCGCGGAACGGGCCCGCTTCCCGGTGGTGGCCAAGAACCGCGAGGCGTTCGTCCGGCGCAGCCGGCCCGCCGTGGGCGGCACGACCCGCATCGCCACCCGCGCGGGCCTGCTCGACCTCGCCCGCGACTGGGGCGAGGACCCCGGCGTCATCCTCCAGGAGTATCTGCCGAGGGAGTCCGCCGAGGACTGGATCGTGCACGCCTGCTTCGACGCCGACGCGAGCCCGCTCGCCCTCTTCACCGGCGTCAAGGTCCGCTCCTGGCCGCCTCATGCGGGGATGACGGCGCACGCGTACGTGGTGGACAACCCCGAACTCGCGGACCTCGCAGCGCGGTTCATCAAGGAGATCGGCTTCAGCGGGGTCGTCGACCTGGATCTGCGCTTCGACCGGCGCGACGGGCAGTACAAGCTCCTGGACTTCAACCCCCGCATGGGCGCGCAGTTCCGGCTCTTCGAGAGCGAGTCCGGCATCGACGTCGTCCGCGCCCTGCATCTGAACCTCACCGGGCGGCCGGTGCCCGAGGGCGCGCAGCGCTCCGGGAACCGGTACGTGGTGGAGAACATCGACCTGCCCGCGCTCCTCGCCTACCGCCGCAGCGGCTACACCACGCCGCACGCCCCGGCGCGGGCGAGCGGCACCGAGCTGGCGTGGCTCGCGGCGGACGACCCCATGCCGTTCGTCACCATGCTGGCCCGCTTCGTGCGTCCGGGCGCGAAGCACCTCTACGCGCTGTGGCGGACCAACCGCCGCGGCGGCACCACCTGACCCCCGCGGCGGCGATTCCACACGGCGGGAAGGTGGCCCGAGGGGATCTCCACGCGGCGGCAGCGCGAGAGCAAGACGAAGCGGCAAGGCCACGAGGGTGGCGCGAGAGCGTCCTGGGAGGGACTTCGTGATTCGACCGGTTGCAGTCGTAGGGGCAGGGCCGTTCGGTCTGTCCACCGCGGCCCATCTGCGGGCACGGGGGCTGCCCGTCCGCGTCTTCGGCGACCCCATGGTGAGCTGGCGCGACCACATGCCCGAGGGGATGCTGCTGAAGTCGACGCCCGCCGCCTCCAGCCTGGACTGCCCCCAGCCGGGGCACACCCTCGCGGACTACTGCGACGCGGCGGGCATCCGGCGGCTGGTCACCGACGAGGACATCATCCCGGTGGAGACCTTCATCGCCTACGGGGAGTGGTTCCAGCGCAAGCTGGTCCCCGGTCTGGAGCAGGTCCGGGTGGTCTCCGTCGAGCGGGCGCAGGGCAGCGGGGACTTCGAGCTGAAGCTGGACTCGGGGGAGGCGTTCCAGGCGCGCGCGGTGGTGGTCGCGACCGGTCTCTCCGGGCTCGCCCATCTGCCACCCGAACTCGAACCGGGACCGGAAACCGGCGGCCTCGGCCCCACCGCCCCCGTCTCGCACGTCTACGAGCACCACGACCTCGGCCGGTTCTCGGGCAAGGAGCTGATCGTCGTCGGCGCGGGACAGTCCGCGCTGGAGACGGCCGCGCTCGCCGCCGAGGCCGGCGCCCAGGTACGGGTGGTCTCGCGCGGCCGGGGCCGGGTCGCCTTCGGCGCGCCGCCCTGGGCGCAGCCCCGCTTCCGGCCCGAGTCGCCCTTCGGCCGCGCCTGGTCCCTGTGGGCGCTCAGCTACCACGCCGACCCCTACCGCTTCCTCCCCGACTCCGTCCGTCACCACCTCGTCCGCCGGGTCCTCGGTCCGCTCGGCGCGTGGTGGCTCCGCGACCGCTTCGAGGGCAAGGTGCAGGTGAAGGAGGTCGAACGGGTCCTCTCCACCGAGATCTCGGACGGCGCCCCGGTCCTGAAGGTCCGCACCCACGGCGGCCGCGCCGAACACCTCACCGCCGACCACGTCATCGCCGCCACCGGCTACCGCGTCAACGTCTCCGCGATGGACTTCCTCGGCCCCACCCTCCGCGCCCGCCTCACCACCACCCGAGGCACTCCCCGCCTCGGCCCCGGCTACGTCTCCTCCATCCCCGGCCTCTATTTCACCGGCCTCCCCGCCGCCTCCTCCTACGGCCCGGTGATGCGCTTCGTCTGCGGCACCGAATTCGCCTCCCCACGCCTGGCGAAGCACCTGGCGTCGGCACACGGGTAGGCGCCGCGGGGCCACGAGCCTCGCCGCTTCCCGGAGCGCGCCTTGGCCGCACCGGGCGGCCCATGGACGCCGCCCCGGGCCGTCCCCGGCCGCGCCGGGGCCGTCCCTGAGGCGCGTCTCGGCCGTGCCGGGCCGCTCCTGGGCCGCGCCGCGCCCTGTCCACAGCGGACCCCATCCTGGGGAGCCGCCGGCCGCACCGGGCTGTGTCACCGGGGGTCACCGGCTGCACCCCGGGCAGTGCCCGGGATCCTGGGCCCGACCATGTCGCTCGCCGCGCCGGGTCGTGCCCCGGCAGCGCTGTGGTCGGGGATGTCCCGGCCGGGGGGCAGCGGCCCGCGCCCCGGGGCAACCCGCGCGACCACCGCCCCCTGCGCGCGCAACTCCCCCACCCCGAAGCTGAGTCGGAGGCCATCGCCGTCCGTATTCTCTGATCATGGCCGCACCTCCCCTTCCCGCACTCATCGCCACCGACCTGGACGGGACGCTGTTGCGCGGTGACGACACCGTTTCGGCGCGGTCGCGGGCCGCTCTCGAGGGGGCCGGGAGACAAGGGGCGCGGCATCTGGTGGTGACCGGGCGACCGGTGCCGAGGGTGCGGGCGCTGCTGGCGTCGCTGGGGTCGACGGGGCTCGCGGTGTGCGGGCAGGGGGCGCAGGTGTACGACGCGGGGGCCGGGCGGATGCTGTGGTCCGTGCGGCTGGACCGGGAGCTGGCCGAGACCGCGCTCGGGAAGATCGAGGCGGAGGTCGGCCAGGTGTACGCCGCCGTCGACCAGGACGGCGTGGACGGACTCACGCTGATCGAGCCGGGCTATCTGATGCCCCACCCCACGCTGCCCGCCGTACGGGTGGACCGGCGCGAGGACCTCTGGCGCGCACCCATCAGCAAGGTGCTGCTGCGCCACCCTGGCCTGTCCGACGACGAACTCACCGAGACCGCCCGCTCGGTCGTGGGCTCGCTGGCCACGGTCACCATGTCCGGACCCGGCACCGTCGAGCTCCAGCCCTGCGGCATCACCAAGGCCACCGGACTCGCCCTGGCCGCCGAGCACCTGGGCCTCGGTCGCGCCGACACCATCGCCTTCGGCGACATGCCGAACGACATCCCCATGTTCCAGTGGGCCGCCCACGGCGTGGCCATGGCCAACGCCCACCGTGAACTGCGCGCGGTCGCGGACGAGATCACCCTCTCCAACGAGGACGACGGCATCGCGGTCGTCCTGGAGAGGGTGTACGGGCTCCGGCCCGCAGGACGGGAGAAGCGGGAGAGACAGGAGAAAGGGGCGGGGCGCCCGTAGGTGATTCACCTACGGGCGCCCCGCCCCGAGAACGTCCTTCGAGAGCGCCTTACGGCCTAGTACGCGCTGTTGACGTTGTCGATGGAGCCGTAGCGGTGCCAGGCGTAGTTGCACGCGGCCGTGATGTTCGCGACCGGGTCGTACGGGTCGAGGGAGGTGCCCGCCACGTGGTACGCGGTGAAGGTCGGGTCGATGACCTGGAGCAGGCCCTTGGACGGGGTGCCGTTGACGGCGTTGATGTCCCAGTCGTTGATGGCGCGGGGGTTGCCCGAGGACTCGCGCATCACGTTGCGGTAGATGCCGTCGTAGGTGCCCGGGATGCCCTTCTGGCTCATGATCGCGAGGGACTCGCGGATCCAGCCGTCGAGGTTGTTCGCGTGACCGGCCGAGGTGGTCACGGCGGCCGGCGCGGCGGCGGGGGCGGCGGAGGCGCTGGTGGCGCCGATGAACGGAAGGGCGAGCACGGCGGCACCGGTACCGGTGACGGCGAGCGTACGGACGATGCGCTTTGCGCGGGCACGGCGTGGCTGAGCGGCAGCAGGCATGACACGTTCCTCTCCGGCGCCTGCGAGGTGAGCTGTCGGGTTCGGGCGGGGAGGTGCCCGGCCGCTCACATCCGTGTCCGTGGGACACGAAGTCGCGGCTTCACCCCTAGCCGGTGCGGGGTCGACGCGCGTCGACCCGTCCCGGCGGCCTACCTGGTTCCCCCGCTCCTGCCGTACGAAATGAGTTCGTCGAGTGGGTGTGTCGGGCCCGGCAGGATTCGGCGTCGCCCGACTGGCCGGAACGTATGTGAGAGCACATGTCGGGAACAAGTGCCGGATTCACATAAAGCCATGGTTGATCTTGACTTGTCCCGAATGGGGTACTTGATCCTTTGTGCTCGTCAAGCCTCAACTGGCCCATGAAGCAAGGCGAACGGGGTACTTGGGACCTGTCGGTCGCCACAGGGGGTCTGGTGACCCAACTCACTGAGCCGCAAAATACGCAAAGTCAGACATAAGCGATTAGGTAGATTTAATCCATCTGTGGGCATTAGGGAGTGTTGGTCCGGTCGGATGCGGAACCTCTGGGGTGGTCCCGTTCGTTGGAGAGACGGCCCCCTCCGCATGGGGGTCGGACGGGTGTCCGCCCGGCGCGCCGAGCTCCGGCAGCAGGCACATCGTCCTGTTAAGTCAATGAATGTCCGTCCATGTCCGCCAAAGAAGAAGTAGACCGTTGTGAGCCGATACCTCCCGTGCTGGGCCGGTGGGTGATAACGGTGATGGAAACGCGACCGGATACGCTGATCCGAGTGATGGCAGCGACCTATCGACAAACCGTGTAGTCGCCAGCAGACACCAGCAGACAGGAGACCCCTCGTGACCGTCGGCGAGCCGTTCGGGCTGAGCGTGCGGGACCAGGCACTGGAAGCCGATGTCCAGGCCGGATTGACGGCTGTCGAGGAGGGCCTGCTAGAGGCCACCAAGAGCGAGGTCCCCTTCATCACCGGAGCCGCGCAGCACCTCGTGCGGGCCGGCGGCAAGCGGTTCCGTCCCCTGCTCGTGCTCCTCTCCGCCCAGTTCGGCGACAAGTACGCCCCGGGCATCGTGCCCTCCGCCGTCGTCGTGGAGCTGACCCACCTGGCCACGCTCTACCACGACGACGTGATGGACGAGGCCGCCGTGCGCCGCGGCGTCGACAGCGCCAACACCCGCTGGGGCAACTCGGTCGCGGTCCTCACCGGAGACTTCCTCTTCGCCCGCGCCACGCAGATACTGGCCGACCTCGGCCCCGAGGCCGTCCGCGTCCAGGCCCTCGCGTTCGAGCGGCTGGTCACCGGTCAGATAATGGAGACCGCGGGTCCCATGGACGGCCGCGACCCGGTCGAGCACTATCTGGACGTGCTCTCCGGCAAGACGGGCTCCCTCGTCGCCGTCTCGTGCCGGTTCGGCGCGATGATGTCCGGCGCGGACGAGACCGTGGTGGACGTGCTCACGCAGTACGGCGAGCGCCTCGGCGTCGCCTTCCAGCTCTGCGACGACGTCCTCGACATCGCCTCCGACACCCGGGAGTCCGGCAAGACCCCGGGTACCGACCTGCGCGAGGGCATCCCCACGATGCCCGTGCTCCGGCTGCGCGAGCGCGTCGCCCGCCTCGGCGAGGCCGAGGACGTCGCGCTGTGCGAGCTGCTCGACTCCGACCTCACCGACGACGACCGGCACGCCGAGGCGCTGGCCGCGCTGCGCGTCCACCCCGCCCTTGAGCTGGCCCGCCGCGACGCCGTGCGCTACGCGGAGGAGGCCCGCGCCGCGCTGGCCCCCCTCAAGGAGTGCACGGCCAAGTCGGCCCTGCTCGAACTGTGCGACGCGGTGGTGCACCGCACCGGCTGACCGGGCAGACGTACGACACGGGGCGGTACGGCCCGTACGACCCCTACGGGTCGGGCGGGAGGTACCGCCCCGTGCGTCATACCGCAGGTGTACGCCGAGTTGGCTCCGTGGACTGACGTGTTCACGCGGCCGGTTTGGTCTGATGGTGACCACGGAAACCACCACACCTCACCGATTCGGGTGAGAATGGCGGCTGGGTGGACCATACGAGGGGCAGCCGCCGCCGACCACGGAGGTAAGGCACACATGGCACCGTACGCATCCGACGACACCAGGGGCACCGCACCGGACGAGAATCCGCGCCCCGGCCGTCGCAAGGCCGTCCGGTACGTCGTCCCGGTCGCGGTGACGGGGGTGGCCGCGGCCACGATCGGCCTGGTCCCGGCACTCGCCAGCACCGGTGACCCCGATCTGCCGAAGATCAGCGCACAGCGGCTCGTGGAGAAGATCGCCCGCTCGGACGTCCAGCAGTTCTCCGGCACGGTGAAGATCAGCACCGACCTCGGCCTGCCCGACCTGGGCGGCCTGGAGAGCGGTCTGGGCGGCTCCGGCGGCCACGACGGCGGCTCCTCCGCCGACCCGAGCAGCAAGGTCACCGAGCTGGCCTCCGGCACCCACACCCTGCGTGTGGCCGCCGACGGCCCGGACAGGCAGAAGCTCTCGCTGCGCGAGCGCGGCGCCGAGTACAGCCTGATCCACGACGGCAAGGACGTCTGGAGCTACGACAGCGGCAGCAACGAGGTCTTCCACGGCACCGCCGAGCAGCACGAACACGGCAAGCAGCGCGAGGACGAGCGGCAGGGAACCCCGCAGGACTTCGCCAAGGAGGCCCTGAAGGCGGTGGACGACACCACCTCCGTGACCGTGGCCGGCACCGAGCGGGTCGCCGGGCGCGACGCCTACAAGCTGCAGATCAAGCCCAAGCAGCAGGGCAGCACGGTCGGCGCGGTCACCATCGCGGTGGACGCGAAGACGGGGACGCCGCTGAAGTTCACGCTCACCGCCAAGAGCGGCGGCAAGCCCGTCGTCGACACCGGTTTCACCCAGGTCTCCTTCGCCAAGCCGCCCGCCTCCACCTTCGACTTCACCCCGCCCAAGGGCGCGAAGGTCACCGAGGAGAAGGACTCCGGGAAGCGGGAGCACACCGCGGGTCCGGGCGCGCTGTTCGGCGGGGCGGCCGACGGCGGCAAGGTCGTCGGCAAGGGCTGGACCAGCGTCGCCACCTTCGACACCGGCGCGGAGGGAGACATGCCCTCCGGCTCGGCGGGCGGCTTCCTCGGCTCGCTCGGCGACCAGGTCACCGGCGACTTCGGCAAGGGCACGGTGTTCTCCACCCGCCTGGTCAACGCCCTCGTCACCGACGACGGCAAGGTCTACGCGGGCGCGGTCACCAAGCAGACCCTGCTGAAGACGGCCGACGCCGAACACTGACCCGGCCCACCGGCCCACCGGCCCACCGCGGAGGACGAGATGCCAGGAGAACCGGCGGACGAACGGTCCTCCGCGGAGCGGGCCGGGGAAGCGGGGTCCGAGGAAGCCGGGAGAGCCGGGTCAGGCCCGCTGACCCGGCCCGACGCCGAGCCGGTGATCGCCACCCGTGGCCTCACCAAGCGCTACGGCGCTCAGCTCGCCGTGGACGGGCTCGATCTGAGCGTCCCGGCGGGCAGTGTGTTCGGGTTTCTCGGACCCAACGGGTCGGGCAAGACCACCACCATCCGCATGTTGATGGGCCTGATCGAGCCGACCTCGGGCACCGCCCGGGTTCTCGGCCGCCCCATGCCCGGCTCCACCCGCGCCGTGCTGCCGCAGGTCGGCGCGCTCATCGAGGGACCGGCCCTCTACGGCTTCCTCTCCGGCCGCGACAACCTCCTGCGTTACGACGCGGCCGACCCCACCGCCGACCCCCGCACCCGGCGGGCCCGCGTCGCCGCCGCGCTGGAGCGGGTCGGTCTCGCCGCCGCCTCCGGCAAGAAGTCGAAGGCGTACTCCCTCGGTATGAAGCAGCGCCTCGGTCTGGCCGCCGCCCTGCTCCAGCCGCGCCGTCTGCTGGTCCTGGACGAGCCGACCAACGGCCTCGACCCCCAGGGCATGAGGGAGATCCGCACCCTCGTGCGCGAGCTGGCCTCCGACGGCACCACCGTGTTCCTCTCCTCCCACCTCCTCGACGAGATCGAGCAGGTCTGCACGCACGCCGCCGTGATGAACCGGGGCCGTCTGGTCGTCCAGGGGGCGGTGGCCGAGCTGGCCGCCGGGGCGCACGGGCGGCTCGTGGTGCTCACGCCGGACCCGGCCGACGCGGCCCGGGTGCTGAAGGAACAGGGCGTCGCGGACGTCGCCGTCGAGGGCGAGAGGGTGACCGGCGCGCCGCCCGCGCGGGACCTCGCCGAGGTCAGCGCCGCCCTGGTGACGGCGGGCGTCCGGGTCCGCGGCTTCACCCTCGAACGCGCCTCGCTGGAGGACGCGTTCGTCGCACTGACCGGAGAGGGCTTCGATGTCGCGGGCTGAACCGACGTACCGGGTCACGCACCCCTTGTGGACGCTCGGGCTGCTCCGCAGCGAGCTGGTGATCACGGTGCGCCGCTGGCGGACCCTCGCGCTGCTCGCCGTCCTGGCGGCCGTGCCCGTGCTGATCGGGATCGCGGTCAAGGCCGAGACCAGCGATGGCGGATCGGCCGGGGGAGGCGGCGGCGGACCGGCCTTCCTGTCGCAGATCACCAACAACGGACTGTTCCTGGTGTTCACGGCGCTGGCCGCGACGCTGCCGTTCTTCCTGCCGATGGCCGTCGGCGTCGTCGCCGGGGACGCCATCGCGGGCGAGGCGAGCGCGGGCACCCTGCGCTATCTGCTGGTCGCCCCGGCCGGCCGCACCCGGCTGCTGCTGACCAAGTACGCCACCGTCGTCGCCTTCTGTCTGCTCGCCACGCTCGTCGTCGCCGTCACCGCGCTGATCGTCGGCGCCCTGCTCTTCCCGCTGGGCGACGTCACCACCATCTCCGGCACCCGGATCTCCTTCGCCGACGGCATCGGCCGCGCCCTGCTGATCGCGCTGGTCGTCGCCGCGTCCCTGACCGGCGTGGCGGCGCTCGGTCTGTTCGTGTCGACGCTGACCAACAGCGGCATCGCGGCGATGGCGACCACGGTCGGCCTGCTCATCACCGTTCAGATCCTCGACCAGTTGCCCCAGTTGCACGCCCTCCAGCCGTACCTCTTCTCCCACTACTGGCTGTCCTTCGCCGACGTGCTGCGCGACCCCGTCCCCTGGGAGGACGTGTGGCGCAACCTCGGCCTCCAGGGGCTGTACGTGGCGGTGTTCGGCGCGGCGGCGTGGGCACGGTTCACCTCGCGGGACATCGAGGCGTAAGGGGTGTCACCCCCCCCGTTACCGTTTTCGTGGCTCCGCAATGGGGCCTCCGGCCTTCGGGCCCGGCATGGCTTCCCCCTCCTGTTGTTGATGATCCGGGGGGT